>JANMYI010000656.1:0-4259 GCA_031381955.1 Burkholderiales bacterium | reverse complement strand
AGGGCATCTATGGCGTGGCGGTGGGGGTGGTGTCGACCTACGTGTTTCACTTCGTGCTGTTCGGCGTGCTGGCCACGCGCATCGGCCTGGGGCAGTTGTTCCTCGACCTGGCTTCCAGCGTGGCCGGGCGTTATGCCGGCGGGCCGGCCAAGGTGAGCGTGTTCGGCTCGGCGCTGTTCGGCATGCTCTCGGGTTCGAGCGTGGCCAATGCGGTGACGGTGGGCTCGCTCACCATCCCGGCCATGATTCGCGTGGGCTACCGGCGCGAATTTGCCGCCGCGGTGGAAGCCGCTTCAAGCACCGGCGGGCAGATCACGCCGCCGGTGCTGGGCGCGGCGGCGTTTTTGATGATCGAGTTTTTGGCGCTGCCGTACAGCACCATCATCGCCGCGGCCATCGTGCCGGCGTTCATGCATTTCTTCGGCGTGTTCATGCAGGTGCACTTCGAGGCCAAGCGTTTCGGCCTGCGCGGGTTGACCGATGAAGAAATGCCGAAGTTGCGTGAATCGTTAAAGCAGCGCTGGCCCACGTTGATTCCGCTGGCCTTGCTCATCAGCGCGCTGGTGGCCGGGCGCACACCGTACCTGGCGGCGTTTGCCGGCATCAGCTCGTGCGCCATCGTTGGGCTGACCACTTTGGCCAAAGGCAACACACCGCGCCACTGGAGCTTGATGTTCGGCCTGCACGCCGTGCTGGTGTGGCTGCTGTTCGGCCTGTTCGAAGACCAGGCCTTTCGCGTGGCCGTGTTCGCCGCCGCCGTGGTGGCCACGCCGCTGCTGTGCCGGTGGCTGAAGGTGCAGGGGCGCATCGGTTTGCCGGTGCTGGTGGAAGGCTTCGAGACGGGTGCGAAGTACGCGCTGGCGGTGGGCGCGGCGGCGGCCACGGTGGGCATCGTGATTGGGGTGGTCACGCTCACCGGCGTGGGCTTCAAACTCAGCACCATCATCACCGGCGCGGCGCAGGGCGGGGCCGGTGCGCTGGCGGCCTGGGTGCCGGCGGCGCTGATGAGCCAGTCATCTCTGGCGTTATTGATGGCGCTGGTGATGACCGGGCTGGTGTGCATCTTGCTGGGCTGCGGCATCCCCACCACGGCCAACTACATCATCATGGTCACCGTGGCCGCGCCCACGCTGGTGATGTTGGGCGTGGAGCCGCTGGTGGCGCACTTCTTCGTCTTCTATTACGGCGTGCTGGCCGACATCACCCCGCCCGTGGCGCTGGCCGCCTATGCCGCAGCGGGCATGGCCGGCAGCGACCCGTTCAAGACCGGCAACATGGCTTTTCGCCTGGGCCTGGCCAAGGCGCTGGTGCCGTTTGTGTTCGTCTTTTCGCCGTCGCTGTTGCTGGTGGCCAAGGGCTTCACCTGGTTCGACTTCAGCGTCACCTTCGGCGGTTGCGTGCTGGGCATCACCTTGCTGGCCGGGGCCTTGAGCCGGTTCTTCTTCGTCGAGATGCGGCGCTGGGAGCAACTGGTGTGCGTGGTGGCGGCGCTGGTGATGGTGATTCCGGGTCTGACCAGCACGTTGATAGGCGTGCTGGTGGCCGCGCCGGTGCTGCTGGGGCAGTGGTTGCGCGCGCGGGACTTGTCGCGCGCAGCGGTCAGTTAACGGTTCAGTTAGCCGCGCACGGCCAGCAGGGCGCCGGGCCGCACGCGCAGCTTCACGCCGGTGCTGGCGGCCATCGGTTCACCGTCAGCCAGCAGCGGCAACGGCGTGGGCGCGCTCAAGCTCACTTCCTGTGCGCTGTGCAGCGCCACCAGGCGGTGGCCCAGGTGCCGGCCGCGCAGCATGCGCGGCAGCATCAGCAAGGCGCCCGTGCGGCCGATGCGGCCCACCACCACGAGGTTCAGGCGCCCATCATCAATGCGGGCCATGGGGGCGATCTTCATGCCCCCGCCATAGGTGGCCGTGTTCAGCACCGAGGCGAACAGCGCCGGGCCTTCGTGCACGGCCAGGCCGTCAACCTCGGCGAACATGGGTCGCACGCGCAAGGCCAGCAGCTCACGCAATGTGGCCAGCAGGTAGCGCGGCATGCCGGTCAACCACTTCGGGCCGGTCAAGGCGCGCAGGCCCACGGCAGCATCAAAGCCCGCGGCCAGGCTCGACGCGAACAGCCGGGTTTCGCTGGCGGTGCGGGCCTCGCCCAGGTCCATCGGCCGCGCCGGGGCGTGCAAGGCGTGGTCGATCAGGCCGGCATTCAAACTGGTGGCCAAGCGCAGGGCGCGGGCGCTGTCGTTGCCGCTGCCAAAGGGCAACAGGGCCAGCTCGTGGCCGCGCGCCACGAATTCATCGAGCAAGGGGTGCAGGCTGCCGTCGCCGCCCAGCAGCAGCACGCGCGTGCCGGCAATTTGTTCGCGCAGCAACTGGCGCGCCCTGGCCACGCTGGGCAGCACGTGCAGCGGCACGCCGGGCGCGCGTTGGCGCAACAGTTCTTCCAGGCGGCCTTGCAAATGCGCCGCCGCACCGCCCGCGGCGTGCGGGTTGAGCAAGGCGATGGCATGGCGCGGCATGGGCGGCGTATCCTAATCAACGCCCCTGGTTTTGCATCCATGAGAGTTACCCGATGAGCCACGCCCGGCCGCCATCGGCCAGAGGCCGCTGGCCTTCGACAGGCGCGAAACCCGTCCTCAGGACGGTTTCGCGTCCAGTCTCAGCCCGAAGGGGCTCGCACCGCAGTTCGCAGGACGGAGGTCTTCTTATGAGCCTTGCCCCGTTTCGCGCCGACCACGTCGGCAGCCTGTTGCGCCCGGCCGCTCTGGCCGAAGCCCGCGCCAACTTCAAGCGCGGTGCGCTGAGCGCCGACGAGTTGCGCGCCGCTGAAGACCAGGCCATCGCCGAGGTGGTGCGCCAGCAAGAGGCGATCGGCCTGCAAGGCACGACCGACGGCGAGTTCCGGCGCGACTGGTGGCACCTCGACTTCCTGGCCCAGCTTGACGGCGTGACCCTGCAAGACAATCCGGGCCCGAAATTCAGCGTCGCCGGCCAGGGCGAGCAGCCGCCGATTGCCGCGGTGACGGGCAAGGTGGCTTGCTCGAAACCGATCATGGTGGCGCACTTCGAGTATTTGAAGGGCGTGACCACCGGCACGCCGAAGATGACGATCCCGTCACCTTCGATGCTGCACCTGCGCGGCGGGCGCAAGGCCATCAGCTCCCAGGCCTACCCCGACCTGGCCGAGTTCTGGGCCGATGTGGCGGCGGCTTACCGCCGGGCCATTGCCCACCTGTACGCGGCGGGCTGCCGCTATTTGCAGCTCGACGACATCACCTTCGCCTACCTGTGCGACCCGCGCATCCGGGCCAATTGCCGCGCCAACGGCGACGACCCCGCGCTGCTGCCCGGCACCTACGCCGCGGCCATCAATGCCGCGCTGCGCGACAAGCCGCCCGACATGCGCGTGACGATCCACACCTGCCGCGGCAACTTCAAGAGCGCCTGGGTCGCCGAGGGTGGCTACGACCCGGTGGTGCTGGCCATGTTTGCGACTGACGTGGACGGTTACTTCATGGAGTTCGACAGCGCGCGTGCCGGCGGCTTCGAGCCGTTGCACGCCTTGCCGCGCGGCAAGAAAGTGGTGCTGGGGCTGGTGACCACCAAGCTGGGTGAGCTTGAAAGCGCGGAGTCATTGAAGCGCCGCATTGACGAAGCGGCGAAGTTCGTGCCGCTCGAAGACCTGTGCCTGTCACCGCAATGCGGCTTTTCCAGCACCCATCATGGCAATGCGTTGTCGCACAGCGACCAGTGGCGCAAGCTGGAGCGGGTGGTGGAAGTGGCGCGCGACGTGTGGGGGTGATATGAAACTCCCCCTACGCGCTTCGCGCGCCTTCCGGCATGCAGGCCGGAAGGCCTTCGCAGGCAAGAAACAGTCCGATAGGACTGTTTCTTGTCCGGGCTCAGCCCCCTCAAGGGGGCCGAGGCCCGCGGCTCCAAGCCGACCTGCGTCGGCTTGGACGGGCCGAGGAATGGCCGCGTCTCGCGGCCATGCGGCCTGCAAGGCACGCCAGC
The DNA here is from genome assembly GCA_031381955.1 of Burkholderiales bacterium. Taxonomy (GTDB): domain Bacteria; phylum Pseudomonadota; class Gammaproteobacteria; order Burkholderiales; family Burkholderiaceae_C; genus Rubrivivax. The sequence continues at coordinate 255 of JANMYI010000656.1, read as the reverse complement.
GGCCCGGCAGAGCCGGTTCCGCGGCGTTCGCTTGATCCGAGCAGTTTAAGTTTCCAACCAGGCCGCCAGGTCGGCCTTCAGCTTGAGCAGATCGGCCTGGCGCGTGTACATCATGTGACCGGCGTCGTAGTAGTGGTGGGTGACACGGGAACGCACGTCGGCCGGAATGTCGAGTTGCGCCAGGCTCCAGTCGCTGGCGCTGTAGGGCGTGCCCAGGTCGTAGCGGCCGCTGGCGGCCAGCACCTTCAGGTGCGG
>JANMYI010000801.1:0-2774 GCA_031381955.1 Burkholderiales bacterium | reverse complement strand
GGCGTGCAGGGCATCACGGTGACGGAAGTGAAGGGCTTTGGCCGCCAGAAGGGCCACACCGAGCTGTATCGCGGTGCCGAGTACGTGGTTGACTTCCTGCCCAAGGTCAAGATCGAAGCCGCTGTCGACGATGCCGTGGTTGACCGCGTGATCGAGGCCATCGAGGCGTCGGCCCGCACCGGCAAGATCGGCGACGGCAAGATCTTTGTCTCGAACCTCGAGCAGGTGGTGCGCATCCGCACCGGCGAGACCGGCAAGGACGCGCTCTAAGCCGCCAGGCGAGCGGCCACAGCCCACCCTATAACAAGCCAGTTGGAAAGTCACCATCATGAGAAAGCTCATCGCTTCCCTCGCCCTGGGCCTCGCGGTCCTGGGCTTTGCGGGCGGGTCATTGGCGCAGGACACGGCAGCGTCCGCGCCTGCGGCCAGTGCCGCCCCGGCCGCTACTGCCTCCGCACCAGCCCCCGCACCAGCCGCCGCGCCGGCTGCGGCCGCCCCGGCGGCTGACGCCGCATCAGCGGCCCTCACTGCGGTTGCCCCGGTCGCCAACAAGGGCGACAACGCCTGGATGCTGGTCTCCACCCTGCTGGTCATCATGATGACCATCCCCGGCCTGGCGCTGTTCTACGGCGGCCTGGTGCGCAGCAAGAACATGCTGTCGGTGTTGATGCAGGTGCTGGTCACTTTCTCGTTGATCGTTGTGCTGTGGTGCATTTACGGCTATAGCCTGGCCTTCACCGAGAACAACGCCTTCATCGGTGGCTTCGACCGCCTGTTCATGAACGGCTTGTTCGATGCCAAGAAGGGCGAGTTCGCCATGGCCGCCACGTTCAGCAAAGGTGTCTACATCCCTGAGCTGTTGTTCGCCGCCTTCCAAGCCACCTTCGCCGGCATCACCTGCTGCCTGATCGTGGGTGCTTTCGCCGAACGCATCAAGTTCAGCGCCGTGCTGCTGTTCAGCGCGCTGTGGTTCACCTTCAGCTACGCGCCCATCGCCCACATGGTGTGGTTCTGGATGGGGCCGGATGCTTATGCCTCCAAGGAGGTGGTCGACGCCATGAACGCCAAGGCCGGCTACCTGTGGAACATGGGTGCGCTCGACTTTGCGGGCGGCACCGTGGTGCACATCAACGCCGCCGTGGCGGGCCTGGTGGGCGCGTTCATGATCGGCAAGCGCGTGGGCTACGGCAAAGAGGCCTTCGTGCCGCACAACCTGCCGCTCACCATGGTGGGTGCGGCGCTGCTGTGGGTGGGCTGGTTCGGCTTCAACGCCGGCTCGGCGCTGGAAGCCGGCAACTCCGCCGTGCTCGCCTTCATGAACACCTTCAGCGCCACCGCCGCCGCAGTGTTGGCCTGGTGCCTGGGTGAGGCCTTGATGCGCGGCCGGGCGTCGATGCTTGGTGCGGCGTCCGGTGCAGTGGCCGGTTTGGTGGCCATCACCCCGGCCGCGGGCAACGTGGGGCTGATGGGTGCGATGGTGATCGGCTTCGTTGCCGGCTTCGCCTGCCTGTGGGGCGTGAACGGCTTGAAGAAGCTGCTCGGTGCTGACGACTCGCTCGATGTGTTTGGTGTGCACGGTGTGGGCGGCATCGTCGGCGCGCTGCTCACCGGCGTGTTCCATGCCCAATCGCTGGGCGGGCCGGGCATGGTGCCCGACTGGACCACCGCGGCGATGATGACCCACCCGGACGGCATCGGCGCCCAGGTGTGGATTCAGCTCAAGGCGGTGCTGCTGACTATCGTCTGGTCGGGCGTGGTGGCGGCGATCTCGTTCAAGATCGTTGACCTGACCGTGGGCTTGCGCGTGGCTGAAGAAGAAGAGCGCGAGGGCCTGGACATCAGCTCGCATGGCGAGACGGCTTACAGCAAGTAAGTCTTGACCTGAGTCTCCTCGTTGGCCTTTGAAAGCCGGTGAGTTGGGCCTGCCTCCAGTTCGAGGCGGGCCCTTTCTCATGGCCGCCTAAAATCGCGCCCCTTGCGCGTCCCTTGCGCAAAAAAGCGGGCACACCATGGTTCCCCATCTCGTCACCGCCCTCACCGGCCCCATCAACGAGCTTGAACAGCGCGTGCTGGAATCGATGCCGGCCATCGAACGCTGGTTTCGGCTCGAATGGATGGAACACACGCCGCCGTTCTACACCGCGGTCGACTTGCGCAATGCCGGCTTCAAGCTGGCGCCGGTGGACACCGAGTTGTTCCCCAGCGGCTTTCACAACCTCACGCCCGAAATGCTGCCGCTGGCGGTGCAGGCGGCGATGGCCGCGATCGAGAAGATTTGCCCCGAGGCACGCAACCTGCTGCTCATTCCACAGCTGGGCGCGCACAGCACGTCGAACCTGATGAACCTGCAACGCCTGGCGCAAATCTTTCACCAAGCCGGGCTGAACGTGCGGCTGGGCACGCTGGATGAGAACGCCAAGTCGCCCACCAAGGTGGCGCTGCCCGACGGCAGCGAACTCATGCTGGAGCCACTGAAGCGCAGCGCGCGCCGGCTCGGCTTGAAAGACTTCGACCCGTGCACGATTTTGTTGAACGACGACCTGGCCGCCGGCACGCCGAAGGTGTTGCAAGGCCTGCACGAGCAATACCTGTTGCCGCCGCTGCATGCCGGCTGGGCACAGCGGCGCAAGAGCGCGCACTTTCATTCGTACGAGGAAGTGGCGAAGAAGTTTGCCAAGCTGCTGGGCATGGACCCATGGCTGATCAACCCGATGTTTGCGCCTTGCGGCCCGGTCAACCTGGGCGATGCCGCCGGGCTGGCGGGCCTGCAAACC
>JANMYI010000615.1:0-10969 GCA_031381955.1 Burkholderiales bacterium | reverse complement strand
GCACGACAAGCTGCATGCGCTGGAAGACCGCTTCGCGCCGCTGTGGGGCGGCCAAGGCACGGTGGCCGAAGCCTTTGGCGCGGCCTACGCCGAAGCGGGCGACGCGGCGCGCGCCATCGGCTGGTACCGCCGCGCCGAAGCCGCGCTCGACGGCAGCGCCTCGTTCCGCTGCGCCGAGCAGTTAGCCAACCTGGTTGCCCGCAGCGCCGAAAAAGACGATGACCTGGCACGCGCCGAACGCGGCCTGAATGAAGCCGTGCAGCGGCTCGATGCGCTGTGCGCGCTGCAAGCCACGCCTGAACGCCATGCCTTGCTGGGCAGCACCTACAAGCGCCAGGCGCTGCTGCACGCGCGCCAGGGCCGCCGGCGCAGCGAACTGGCCGCCTTGCGCCAGGCCGCGCACCACTATGACCGCGCTGAGCGCCTGGCCGCGGCCGGCCGGGCCGGCAACCTGTTTTACCCGGCGCTGAACGGCCTGGGCGTGCAGATGCGGCTGGCCGCGCTGGAGCGCAAGCCGTTGAAATGGTCGCGCTCACGGCTGGCGGCGATTGATGCCTCGCTGAAGGCCGCGCAGGCCAACGCGCCCGACTTCTGGTGCGAGGTTGGCGCCATCGAGCTGCGTTTGTACCGGGCGGTGGCCGCCCGCCGCCTGGCCCGCCTGGCCGACGACCTGGTGGACGCCTTCAACAACCTGGCGCTGCGCGTGGCCGCACCCCGGCTGTGGGATTCGGTGGCGACGAACGAGCGCATGGTGCTTGAGCCCTATGCGCAGCGCGCCAGCCCGCCCGAGGCGAAGGCCGCGCGCATGCTGCTGGCCACGCTGGCGGCGCTGGCGCGTGAAGACCTGGCCGCCCAGCCATGAAGCCGCATGCCTTCATCGCCATGCCCTTCGGCCCCAAGCCCGGGGCCGACGGCCAGTTGATCGACTTCAACCGCGTCTACGGCGAATACCTCAAGCCGGCGCTGGAAGCAGCGGGCTTCGAGGTCTTTCGCGCCGACGAAGAACAGCGCGCCGGCGACATCCGCGCCGACATGTTCCAAGAGCTGCTCGTGGCCGACCTGACGCTGGACAACCCTAACGTTTGGTATGAGCTTGGAGTTCGCCACGCCCTGCGCCAGCGCGGCGTGATCCTGGTGCAGGGCCCGCGCGCGACGCAGCCGTTCGACATCTACACCGACCGCAAGCTGCGCTACGCCCTGAAAGACGGCGCGCCCGACCCGGCCAGCCTGGAGGCCGACCAGCAGCGCCTCACCGACATGGCGCGCGAAACCTTGGCCGCCCCCACGGCGCGCAAGGTCAGCCCGGTGTATGCGCTGCTCGACCATTTGCGCGAGCCGCAATGGCGCGACCTGCTGCTGGCCGGCGGCAACGAATATGCGCAGGTGTTCAAGAGCTGGTCGCAGCGCATGCGGGTGGCGCGCGACAAGCAGCGCGCCGGCGACCTGCTGGTGCTGGCCGATGAAACGCCCACCCAGGCGCTGTGGCTGGAAGCCAAGCGCATGGCAGGGGCCAGCCTGCTCACGCTGGGCCACTTCGACCTGGCGCTGGAGCAGTTCGAGGCGGCGCTGGAAGTCGCCCCCGACGACCTGGCCTGCCGTGAAAAGAAGGGCGTGTGCCTGGGCCGCCTGGGCCGCCCGGAAGAAGCCGACGCCTGGGCCCAGGCCTTCACCGACGAGCACCCGACCAACCCCGACGCCTGGGCCCTGCTGGGCCGCTTGGGCAAGGAAGACTGGATCTCGCGCTGGCGCGTGGTGGGCGAGCCCGGCGGCGCCACCCTCACCACGATGACCACGGCGCAGATGCGCGCCAGCGCCGAGGGCGAAGACGCCACCCTGGCTGATGCCATCACGCCCTACGCCGGCGCGTTCAGAACCGACCCGCTGCATTACTACTCGGGCATCAATGCCTTGACGCTGACCGTGCTGCGCCAGCACCTGGGCGGGCCGACCACGCCCGAGGGCATTGACGAACTGCTCGGCGGCGTGCGCTGGGCCGCGCTGGCGGCGCAGGCGCGTGAACCGCGCAGTTATTGGCCGCGCGTCACGCTGGCCGAGCTGTCGCTGCTGTGCCGCGAAACCGCTGCCGTGGTGCGCGATTTCAAGGCTGCCATGGCCGCCGCCGAGCGTGACTGGTTCGCGCTCGACTCCACGCGCCAGACGCTCACCTTGCTGCGCGACGTGGCGTTCCGGCCGGCGGAAACGGCCGCCGCCTTGCAGATCGTTGAAGCCGAGATCACCCGTGTCGCCGCGCCGCTGAAGCCGAACAAGGTGCTGCTCTTTTCCGGCCACATGGTCGATGCGCCGGGGCGCACGCCGCCACGTTTGCCCAGCGCCTGGGTGCCGCAGGCCGCGGCCGACATCGAAGGCGTGCTCGATCAACTGGGAGTCGGCGCGGGTGACTTGCTGCTCACCCAAGGCGCGGCGGGCGGCGACCTGCTCTGCGCCGAAGGCTGCCTGGCGCGCGGCGCGCGCGTGCAGTTGCTGCTGCCGCAAGCCGAGCCGAAGTTCATTGAAGACTCGGTGTTGCGCAGCGACCAGGGCGAGGCTTGGCGCGTGCGCTATTTGGCGTTGCGCAAGAGGCTCAAAGACGCACCCCGGGTGCTGGCCGATGAACTCGGCCCCGCGCCCAAGGGCAGCAGCATCTACGAGCGCTGCAACCTGTGGTTGCTGCACAGCGCGCTGGCCTATGGCCAGGACAAGGTGCACTTCATCTGCCTGTGGGACGGCCAGGGCGGCGACGGCCCCGGTGGCACGGCGCACATGTACAACGAAGTCAAGCGGCGTACCGGGCAGGTGCATTGGCTCAAGCCGCGGCCGGCGGCCTGAAGCGCCGTTAGGTTCTCGCCATCAACCCGCAGGCAACACCATGGCCACACGCAAGACCCGCATCGCCCCGGCCATCGCGCCGCCGCTGCCGCCCGCGCACCCGGTGCCGAAGTTCAGCACCCTGGGCGACGACTGGGACGTGGGCGCTGACGGTAGCTTCACCTCGCCGGCCCTGTCAGCCACCCAGGCCGAGCAGATGCTGTTGTTTTCGCAGCGCATCCGCAACGGCGCGATCGAAGCCGACATCACGCCACTGGAAGCCGGCAAAGGGCGTGCGGAAGCGCTTTCGCTCGAAGCCGACCTGGTGTTCCGCTACAGCGGGCCCGATGGTTTTTATTACGCCGGCACCAGCGGGTTCGACAGCAAATTCTTCATCGCCAAGGTGATGCCCGGGCCGTACTACCAGTTGCGCGAAGCAGTGGGCCGGCGCAGCGTGGTGAAGGCGAAGAAAACCTACCGGCTGCGGGTCGAGTTCAACGGCAGCAAGATCATCTTCTTTGAAAACGATGTGCAGCAGCTGGTGCTCATCGACGAGGCGTATTCGGTGGGGCAGGTGGGCTTGCGCACCTGGCGCACGCGGGCGCGCTTCGAGCGCATCAGCGTGCGCGCCGAGCAGCCGAGCTGCTTCCTCATCATGCCGTTCAGCACCGAGCTGAGCTTCGTGCACCGCGTCATCGACCAGGTCGTCACCCAGCATGGCATTCGCTGCGTGCGCGCCGACGAGGTGTATCTGAGCAACCCGGTGATGGACGACGTGAAGCAGCGCATCGCCGCGGCGGATTTGGTGATCGTCGACTTCACCGGTAAGAACCCCAACGTGTACTACGAGGCCGGCCTGGCCGACGCCTGGCGCAAGGACTGGATCGTGTTGGCCCAGGCCAGCGAAGACATGACCTTCGATGTGCGCCACATCCGCAGCATCCGCTACACCAACACCATGGGCGCCGATGTGCGGCTGCGCGAAGAGCTGGGCAAGGCGCTGGCGGCGCTGGGCTACCGTGATCTGACTGCGGCATGGTCGGCGCCGCCCTGATGCTGGGCCGCCGCGCGCGCCACTACAGCGAGCCGGACGCTTTTAGCGCCCGCCCGTCACATCCACCACCGCCCCGGTGCTGTAGCTCGACGCTTCGCTGAGCAGCCACAGCACCGCCTGCGCCACTTCATCGGCGCTGCCGGCGCGCTGCATCGGCACTTGCGGCGCCACTTGCGCGGCGCGGTCGGGCAGGCCGCCGCTGGCGTGGATCTCGGTGTCGATGATGCCGGGGCGCACGGCATTGACGCGGATGCCCTCGGCCGCCACTTCGCGCGCCAGGCCCAGGGTGAGCGTGTCGATGCCGGCCTTGGCTGCGGCGTAATCCACATACTGGCCCGGCGAGCCCAAACGCGCGGCTGCAGAGGACAGGTTGACGATGACCCCGCCGCTGCCGCCATGCTTGGTGCTCATGCGCCGCACGGCTTCGCGCGCGCAGACGAACGAGCCGACCAGGTTGATGGCGAACATGCGCGTCAAACGCTCAACGCTCATGGCATCCACGCGCGCGGGCAAATCGACCACGCCGGCGTTGTTGACCAGGCCGTGCAGCGCGCCGAACTCGCGGTCCGCCTGCGCGAACATGGCCAGCACCTGGGCTTCATCGGCCACGTCGGCCTGCACGGCAAAGGCGCGCCGGCCCAGGGCCTGCACCTGCTGCACCACGGCCTGCGCGGCGGCGGCGTCGCGCGTGTAATTGACGGCCACGTTCCAGCCGGCCTGGGCCGCGCGCAGCGCCACGGCCGCGCCGATGCCGCGGCTGGCGCCGGTGATGAGCAGGTTGCGTTGCATGTCTTTGGCCCGTAGCGATGGAGCCGCCGATGGTAGGCGGCGCGGCGCGACAATCAGCCCATGATCACCCCAGCCCACCCGCGCCGTGATGCTTTGACAGACCTTGAGATGCAGGACTTGCAGGCCCGGCTGGATGCCCTGCCCGAGCCGCTGCAGCCACTGGATTTGAGTTCCCTGGATGGTTTTTTGTGCGGCGTGCTGCTGCAACCGCGCACCGTGCCGGCGCCAGACTGGCTGCGCCATGTGGCCGATGTGGATGGCAACCAGGCGCCCACCCGCGTTGATCTTGAAGGCCTGCACGCCCTGGTGCTGCGCCGCCACAGCGAGCTGCGCAACGCCATCGCCCAACGCCAGTGGTTCGACCCCTGGGTCTACGAGCTGGAAGATGAGGCCTCGCCGAGCGAGAGCGTGCTGCCCTGGGTGGCCGGCTTTGCCACGGCGATGGCGTTCTTCCCGCAACTGATGCAACTCGATTCACCCGAGCTGGTGGAACCGCTGGCCACGCTGTACCTGCACATCGACCGCGACGACCTGGAAGACGCCGACCAGTTGCTCGATGTGATGGAGCACCTGGAGCCACCCGCCGACATGACCGAGGCGGTGGACGACCTGGTGCGCTGTGTGCTGTTGATGGCCGATGTCTCGTTGCCCCGCATCACGCCGCGTGCGGCGCGCGCTGCGGGCGGGGCGCGCCGTGCGCGCAAGGCGCGATCTTCCTAAACTTGTGGAGGCCAACATGCGTGTGATGCAAACCCTTCTTTTAGCCGCTGCGTTGACGGCGGCAGGCCAGACGGCCCGAGCGGCTGATACGGGCAGCACGGCGCCGGCAGCGGCGCCGGCACGGGCCGAGCCGCTGGCATCCGCGCGCTCATTGATCGGGCGCAGTGAGTGGGCCGGCGCGCTGCGCGAACTCAAGCGCGTGAACGCCAAGGGCGACGCCGACTGGAACAACCTGATGGGCTACGCGCTGCGCAAGCAGGCGCAGCCCGATCTGGCCGGCGCCCAGGCCCACTATGACGAAGCGCTGCGCTTGCAGCCGCTGCACCGCGGCGCGCTTGAATACGCCGGCGAGCTGGCGTTGATGAAGGGCGAACTGGCCGTGGCCGAGGCGCGCCTGGCCAGCCTGGCGCGCGCGTGCAGCGCGGCGTGCGAGGAGCATGCCGACCTGCAAAAAGCCATCGAGCGCTTCAAGGCCAACGGCCACCGCTACGTGCCGTAAATCGTTTGCGCGTGCAGGCCCAGGCCGCGCGCGACACTGGCAAAACGGTCGCCGCGCTGCACCTGCGCGCGTGGCAGCCCAGCCGCCATGCGCTGTACCAGCGGGCTCAGGCCGGTGGAGCCGCCGGTGCAGTACAGCACGTCCACCTGTTCGGGCCGGGCGCCGGCCAGGGCCAGGGTGTCGCTGGCGGCGCGCACGATGCGGTCGAGGTCGGCTTCGATGCTGGCGGCGGCCTGCGCCTCACTCACGTCCACCCCCAGGCCGGGTTCAATGGCGCCCAGGTCGATGTGCGCCCGGCCCGCACCGGCCAGCTCGATCTTGGCGCTTTCCGCCGCCGCGGCCAGGGCGTGGCCCAGGCGCTGGCGCACCACGCTGGCCAGGCGGCGGTGATAGTGCGGCTCGGCGTAAAAGCTGCGCAGCGCCTTCAGCTCGGCCTGGCGCGCGGGCGAGTACAGGGTGTTGATCAGGTGCCAGGTGGCCAGGTCGAAGTAAAAACCGCTGGGCACCTCGCGCGCGAGTTCACCCCGCTGCGCCGGCGTGCGGCTGCCCAGGCCCAACAGGGGCATCACGCTGGACAGCTCGATGCGGCGGTCGAAGTCGGTGCCGGCGATGTGCACGCCGTGGTTGGCCAGGATGTCGCCGCGCCGATCTGGCCGCCGGCGCCGCTGCGGGCCCACGCGCACCAGCGAAAAATCAGACGTGCCCCCGCCAATGTCGGCCACCAGCACCAACTGCTCGGCGCTCAGCGTGGCTTCATGGTCCAGCGCTGCGGCAATGGGCTCGTACTGGAACTGCACGTCGGTGAAGCCGGCCTGGCGCGCCGCGGCTTCCAGGGCGGCCTGCGCAGCGGCGTCACGTTGCGGCTCGCCATCCACAAAAAAGACGGGGCGGCCCAACACGACCTGGTTGATCTGCACTGCTTGCGGGCCAGCCTGCGGCCCGCCCTGCTGCGCTTCGGCCAGGCGCTTGAGGCGACGCAGGTAGCCCGCTATCACATCCCGGTAGCGCACGGTAATGCCAGTGCCCACTTCCGTGGAATGCTCGATCAAGTTAGAGCCCAAGATGCTTTTCATCGAACGCATCAAACGCCCGTCCAGGCCCTCGACGTAGGCCGCGATGGCGGCGCGGCCATAGCAGCGCAGTTCGTCGTCAAACGGCGCGGCGGGGTCGTTGGCATAGAACACCGCGGTGGGCATGGTGGCCAGGCCGGCCTCCAGCTCGACCAGCCGCACGGCGCCCGGCCCCGCACTCAGCGCCACGGCAGAGTTCGAGGTGCCGAAGTCGATGGCGCAATGCGGCCGCGCCGCCGTGCGAGGCACGGTTGCCTGATGTGCCGTCAACGCGGGTCTGACACGCTGGCAGCGGGCGCCGAGCTGGCGCGCACGGGGCCAGCAGCGGTGGGCAGCGAAGGAAGCTCGAAGTCGGGCAGCGCGGGTCGCACCTGGAGCAGCTGCGGCGTCATGTCGTCAGCCGCAGCCAGCCACAACGCGCAGCCTACGGCCGCACTCACGGTGCCCCAGGTCATCACGTTCAGCGTGGCTTGCCGCATGGCTTGAAAGGGTGGAGTACTGGGCGGTTAACGCCGGGCCGCGATGCTAGTCGCGTTTTGGTTCCGGCTCCTCCATCACTGTGTGCACGCCGCGCGTGAACTGCACCGCGGCGCACTGGCTTTTCGGGCCACAGCTTTGGTGCGCCGCAGCCGACACTTGAATGCAGGGCGCGATGGGGCTGCCCGGCATGCACGGGGCGGGTGATGGCAAACTTTTCAAGCGCAGCAAGGTTCTTTGGTTTTGGCGGCGGGTCAACGCCAGCCAGCGAGCCCGACCCCGCTGACATGGGCACGGCCTTCGGCCTGGAAATGCGCCTGAATGCCGAAGCCTTGAGTGCTGGCGAAGCCGACCCCGGCAACCCCGACGACCCCGAAGCCTGGTTGCGCCGCCTGGGCGCGCCGCGCTCGCGCTGACCTTCAGCGCACCCTCAGCGCACCAGCAGCACCGGCACGCTGCAACCTGCCAGTACCTCGGTGGCCACCGACCCCATGACCAGGTTGCTCAGGCTGCCATGGCCGTGCGAGCCCATCATCACCAGGTTGAACTTGCCTTCGTCGGCCAGGGCGCAGAGCGTGGGGCCAGCGGGGCCGACCTTGCTGACATAGCTGGCCTCGATGCCCTGCTTGCTGAAAAAGCTGCGGATCGGCTTGAAGACCTTCTCGGCTTCGTCTGCGTAGTACGACATCACCGTTTCCGTATCGAGCACTATCGCGGCACGCGGTGGCACGGCAGAAACGCTGTGCACCACGGTGTAGTCGTGCGCGCCACCGAGCCATTCGTCGTGCGCGGCCAGGTAGGCCAGCATGCGCTTCGTGTACTCGCTGCCGTCTGCAGCCACCAGGATTTTCATGCTTTGATCTCCAGCAGGGTTGGGCGTTGGGCCATGCAGTGTGGCAGGGCCGGCCGGGGCCGGATTGTCTTTGATCAAGCGTCGATCAGCAGCAAGGGGTCGTGCCCGTGCGCCTCGCCCTTGCTGGCCAGGCCGCGCGCGGCGCAGACCACGCGGGTGGCGCCACCGCCATGCGCCACCGTGTAGTCGTGGCGGCAGTGCAGGTGGCCGTGCAGCCACAGCGTGGCATAGGGCAGCAGGGCGTCGTCGTTGTTGCAAAAGCTGGCCGTGCCGGGCTGGGCGCCAAAACGCGGGTCGGCGCTGCGCAGGCTCGGCGCGAAGTGGGTGATGGCCACCGTGCGCTGCCAGCGCCCGCGCGGCGCTTCGGCCAGGGCCTGGGCGAGCCAGGCGCGGCACAGCAGGGCTTCGTCGCGCACGGCTTGCGCATCAAAGGGTTGGCCGTGGCGGCTGGCTTGCATGATGCGCACGAAGTAGCCGGCAGCGCGCTGCGCCTGGGGGCGGCGCTCGGCGCCAAAGGCGTCGAAGTCGCTCCAGCGCGCGGTGCCCAGAAAGCGGATCAATTCGCCACTGGCCGCGCGCAGCACCAGGCTTTCGCGTTCCAGCATGGTCAGGCCCAGGGCCTGGCAACGGGCACGCAAGGCGGCGCTGGCTTCATCAAAGTCACGGCCGTCGAACTCGTGGTTGCCGGCAACAAAGATCACCGGCACGGGCCAGCCCGCAAAGTGGCTCAGCCCGGCCCAGGTGGCATCGATGTCGCCGGCCAGCACCAGCAGCTCCGCCCCCGGTGCGGGCTGCGGCGTGAAGGCTTCGGTTTCGAGGTGCAGGTCGGACAGCAGTTGCAGCTTCATGCTGCCTGCCAATCAACCCAGCTGCCGTGGGAATGAACCTGGGCCAGCAACACGTCTTCGCCGCCCGGTGCCAGGTGGCAGCGCAGTTCGGCCGGTGCATCGGCGCCCGGGTGTTCATAGCGCAACCAAGCCAGCGGCGCGGCGGGCGTGGCGCGGGCCAGGGCGGCTTGAATGTGGCCGCGCAAGGCTGTGCGCGTTGAGGCGGGCAGGTATTGCCAAAACACCGAGTGAAAGACCACCGTGACCAGGCCCGGGCGCGGGGTGGCGAGTTCGCGCGGGGCGTACAGCGCCGCGTCAGCCTGCTCAATGCGCAGGCCCGTTGCCGCATTCCAGGCTGCGGCGGCGGCCAGCGCCGTGCGCAGGCGCACCAGCCGCGCGGGTTGATCGGGCCAGATGTAGGCCTGCAACAGGCGGCACTGGGCGGGCAGGTCGATGTCGATCGGGTTCAGGTCGCAGCCGCTGCGCCCGGCCAGCGTCAACCCAGCCTGGCGCGCCACGGGCAACGGGCCGCGCCATTCGGAGTGCAGCGTCAGCGGGCTGGCCGGGTCGCCCCAGGCCCAGCTGCCGAACTCGTGGCGCCAACGGTCACACCACAGGTTCAGGCCGGCGCTGGCGCCCAGCTCGATCAAATGCACGGGCAGGCCGGTGGCCTGGGCCACATGCAGCAGGCCGGGCAAGAGCACGGTGCTGCGCTGCACTTCATTGGTTTGCGGCGCACTGGCCAGAAACCGGCGCAACTGCTCAGGCTGCTGGGTGAAGGCGGCGGCCAGGGCGGCGTCGAGCGCGGTAGCGTCTGCAGCCAAGGGGTCTTGCCACACCGCTGCCCACGGTGCCAGGCCTTGCAAAGCCAGGTCGTGCAGTGCACCGGCCAGGCGCAGCGCAAACAGGCCGGCCACGGGGTCGCCGGCTGGCTCCAGCATCAGGCTGGTGGCAGTGGACTGAGCGGCCAGGTGCGCCTTCGCGCGCCGCATGAGCAAGGCCATGAACGGCGCTTGCAGCCGCTCACACCAGCCGGCCTGGCGCTCAAACGCGTCGAGCAGACTGGCGGGCCTGTTTTCGCGGTTGGGCTGGGGCGCGGCGGTGATGTCCATCGTCGCATTGTCGCGGCGCCGGCCGGTCGCTCAGGCCTTGAGCCGCTCGGCAATGCGTTGCCGCACCTGGGTCAGTTCAACCGGCAAATGGTGCGCGAGCTGGGTGAACAACTCGTCGTGCAACTTGAGCTCTTGCGTCCAGGCGGTGCGGTCGACTTCGCTGACCATGGCGAACTGCGTGGCCGTGAACGGCAGGCCACCCCATTCCAGGTCTTCTTGCCGCGGGCTGATGCCGAACAGGTGCTCGGTGCCTTCAGCGCGGCCCTCTACGCGATCCAACATCCACTTCAACACGCGCATGTTTTCACCGTAGCCGGGCCAGACGAATTTGCCGTCAGCACCCTTGCGGAACCAGTTCACGCAGTAAATGCGCGGCGGCTTGCCGCCCTGGGCTTGCAGGGCCGCACCGACCTTTAGCCAGTGGGCAAAGTAGTCGCTCATGTGATAGCCCGTGAAGGGCAGCATGGCGAAGGGGTCGCGGCGCACGATGCCTTGGGCACCGGCCTGCGCCGCCGTGGTTTCGCTGCCCATGGTGGCGGCCATGTACACGCCTTCGACCCAGTTGCGCGCCTCGGTGACCAAGGGCACGGTGGTGGAACGGCGGCCACCGAACATGAAGGCATCGATCGGCACGCCGGCCGGGTTATCCCAATCGTTATCGAGCGCCGGGTTGTTGGTGGCGGCCACGGTGAAGCGCGAATTCGGGTGCGCGGCGGCGCGCGGTTTGCCGTCGACCGCGTTGTCCTTGGCGATCTGCGGTGTC
>JANMYI010000601.1:0-3676 GCA_031381955.1 Burkholderiales bacterium | reverse complement strand
CGCTCGGCCACATCGAGCATTGCGCGTGTCATCCAGCGGTAGGTGACGCCGTCGAGCAGCATGCGCCCGAGCGGGTCGAAGCGGCCGGCGTCGTAGCCGCAGGCCACCACGACCAGCTCGGGCCCGAAGGCTTCGAGGGCGGGCAGCACGATCTGGTCGAACGCGGCGCGGTAGGCGCCGTCCCCGCAGCCCGCCGGCAGCGGGATGTTGAGGTTGTAGCCGGCACCCGCGCCGGCGCCGATCTCGTCGGCCTCGCCGCTCACTTGCAGGTAGCCGCTTTGCTGGTGGATGCTGATGGCGAGCACGTCGGCGCGCTGCTCAAAACATTGGTAGGTGCCGTTGCCGAAATGCACGTCCCAATCAACGATGGCCACGCGCTTCAGGCCATAAGCGCGGATGGCGTGTTCGGCCGCGAGTGCCGCATTGGCGAAGATGCAGAAGCCCATCGCACGGGTGGGCTCGGCATGGTGGCCGGGCGGGCGGGTGAGGGCGTAGGCGCGTGTGGCCTGGCCGCTCATCACCGCGTCGACCGCGGCAAGCGCACAACCGGCGGAGCGCAGCGCGCAGGCATAGCCGTTCGATGTGATCGGCGCGCCGATGCCCAGCTCGCCGCCGCCTTGTGCCGCCACGCGCCTTACATGCTCGACATGTTCGGCGCTGTGCAGGCGGGTGAGTTCTTCCAGCGTGGCGTCGCGTGAGGCGGGCTGCACCAGTTGGCCAAGCAAGCCGCTGGCACGCAGCAGGTTGAAGAAGCGCTGTTTGGGTTCGGCGTTTTCGATATGGCGGCCGAGCGGCTCGACGAAGCCGCCGGGCTTGAGCATCAAGGCGTAGTTGCCGGGGTCGTGCCAGAAGCAGCGTTCATCAACCACAAGCCCGGTTGGCACGGCAGGCATCAGCAGGGCTCCTTGAAGTTGGCCACACGATAACGCTCGAACATCACGCCCTGGTACGGCTCGCGTGCCGTGGCCACCAGGTGCAGGCCGGCACGTTCGAACACCGGCCGCGAAAACGGCGTGGCCCAGGCGGCGAAGCGGGTGATGCCTTGGGCGCGGGCCTGCGCCAAGGCATGGCCGAGCAACTGGCTGCCCAGGCCGCGCCGGCCGTGGCCGGGGTGAACATACAAGGCATGCACCTCGCCTTGCACATCGATGCCACAAAAGCCGAGCACGGCTTGGGCCGGCCCTTCGCCGCAGGCTAACCAGGTGTCGGCCCGCAAGATGTAGTCACGAAACGCTGCACTGTCTTGGCCGAAGCTGGCCCAGGCCGCCACCTGCTCGGCGCCGTACATCTGCGGGCCCAAGGTGCGCGCACACAGGCCGTACAGCGCGGCCAGGGCCGGCACATCAGCGGCGCTGGCTTGGCGAAAGTTGAGCCAGGCGGGCATCGCGATCAGTCCCTGCACCCACCCCTGCCTGCCGGCGCATGTCTTCGGTGGTCTGCCCGGCCCCCTCGGTGCGCCAGCCTGGCGGCATGAACAGCGTGCCGAAAAACGCGCGCGGGCCGCGCGCCGCGGCCAGGTCACGCCCCAGCAGCGCCCATTGCGTGAATTCAATGCGCAGCGGGTTGTAGCTGGTCATGGGCTTGACCAGGCCGTAGCGGCAGGGCACGTCGGCGCGCTCGGCGCGGTAGGTGCCGAATAGGCGGTCAAACACCAGCAGCACGCCGCCATAGTTGGCATCCAAATATTCCAGGTTGGCGGCGTGGTGCACGCGGTGCGCCGAGGGCGTGTTCAAGATGCCTTCCAGCGGGCCCAACTTCGGAATCCACGTGGCATGAATCCAGAACTGGTAGAGCAGGTTCAGCGTCAGCATCTGAAACACGATGCGCGGCGGAAAACCCAGCCACACCAGCGGCACGAAGAACAGCGGCGTGCCACTCAGCCTGCCCAGGATGCCGATGCGGTAGGCCGCGCTCAGGTTCAGCTCGTTGGGCGAATGGTGCACCGCGTGGTTGCACCAGAACCAGCGCACGCGGTGCGCGGCGCGGTGGTACCAGTAGTAGCAAAACTCCTGGCCGATGAACAGGCCGGCAATGGCCCAGGCGGTGTTCAGCTCGATGCTGCCCAGGCGGTGCTGGAAGGCCCAGGCGATGAAGGGTGCGGCAATGGTCAGCGGCAAGAAGATTTGCAGGCTGATGCGCATGAACAGATCAAGCAGCGACACGCCCGCAGCACGCCAGTCGTAGCCCTGCTTGCGCCACAGCACGCCGGCTTCAATCAGCGACAACGCCACCACCGTGGGCAGCACCACTTGCAGCAAGAAGAGATCAAGTGTGTTCATGGTTCAAATGGTGGCATGAAACCCGGCCCGCCTTCAAGCCAGCCCAAGCATCGCTCGCGCCAGGGTGCAGCTTTGCGCTGGGTGAAGCACGCCGAACCGCAGCGCCGACAGGCCCACGGCCAGGGCGATGTGTTGATGGCCAGTCGCAAAACGGGCCGCGCCAGGTGAGCGTGCCGCTGGGCAAGCCCAGCGCCGCCTCGGTCTGGGCGTGCGTTTCAATCAGCGTGCGGCTGATGACGCCGCCGAAGTCGAGGATCAGCGCTTGCTTCAAGACACGCCTTTGACCACCAGGCCTTGCGCCACCCAATCGTCGAACACCATCACTGCAGCGGCGCAAAACGCGGCGTCGTTGATGTGTGCATCCAGCTCGATGCAGGCGACGTTGGCCGGCACGGCGGCGCGCATCGCGGCCATGAATTCACACAGGCCTTCGGCATCGTGCAAGGGCCCACCCGCCTTGTCCCATTGCTCCACGCCCTGCAACGGCAACAGCAGGCACACCGGGCCCTTGGCCTGGGCCAGCCTGGCGCCGATCTCGGCCGCAATGGCGCGGCGCAGCGGCGGCGCCGAGGTGCCCGATGCGATGAGCCGGTTGTGCACATGAACCGGGCGGTTAGCCAAGGCCGCCGGTGTGGGCGCCCAGGCGGGAAAGTCCACCATGTCCGCCGCGCCCGGCGCCACCAGTTGCGGCGTGCCGCTGGCGCCGGCGCCGGTGAGCCGCCCCGCGCCGGCCGTGACCACCGAGCCGCCGACATGGTTGGCCACCTCTTGCAAGCTGAAGTCCATCACCGCGCAAAAACGCCCGGCCGCGGCCAGGGCCTCGAAGGCGCGGCCGCCCATGCCCGTGGTGTGGAACACCGCCACTTCGTAGCCGCGCGCTTCGAGTGCGGGCTTCAGGGTGCTCATATAAGCCAGGCAACTGCTGCCCAGGGAGGTGATGCCCACCAACGGCTTGGCTGCGAGGGGCGGCCGCGCCACCCGCGCCGCACCCACCACGGCGCCAGCGCCTAACGCCAGGGTTGAGCGACACAGGCTGTTCAGCCCATACAGGCCGCCGGCCCACAACAGCATGATCAGGTCGGGCGTGATGCGCTCAGGCGCGATCAGGTGCGAATGCGCGATGGTGGAGATAACAACCTTGGGCACGCCCAGCGGCAGCGCCGCGGCCACATCAAGCGCCAGGTCCGTTCCCATGCTGCCGCCCAGGGCGAGCAGGCCGTGGATGCGGCCTTGTGCGTGCAACTGCGTGGCCAGTGTGCCGGCGCCGCGCGCCATGATCGTCATGGCCGTGTTCTCGTCACCGCTGGCCGTGACTGCTTGCAAACTGCTGCCTGCAGCGGCGGCGACATCGGCATTCGAGATGTCCACCGGCACGCTGCCCGCAGCCAGCACGCCGC
>JANMYI010000585.1:0-7013 GCA_031381955.1 Burkholderiales bacterium | reverse complement strand
CGCCACCATCTGCGGGATGGCTCGCATCATGCGTCAGCGGCCAGGTGTTGAAGTGGCCCATCACCCAGGTGGTGATCTCCTCGCCGGGCACGGAGGCCATCGAAGTGCCCAGCCCGAGGGCGGTGATGGTCGGCGTCAGGTCGGTGATGTAGTCGTGATCCGTCGAGAACTGGCGTGCCGAGTTTCTGGGGGAGTCGGCCTTTTCCCAGATGACGGTCGCGACGAAGTTGGCACCCCCGAATACTTCGTCCAACAGTGGACGGAGCAATCCGGAGGCGTTGTCGTCAATCGAAACCCATATTGAGCCGTCAACGTGCAGCAACCGATGCAGCAGCTTCAATCGCGGATACATCATGCACAGCCACTTGTCGTGCCGCGACAGGTCTTCGCCCTCTTTGCCCACCACCTGCCCGAGCCAACGCTTCATCTTCGGGTCGTTGACGGCATCGTTGTAAACCCAGCCTTCGTTGCCGGTGTTGTAGGGCGGGTCGATGTAGATGCACTTCACCTGGCCCTCGAACTCAGGCAGCAGGCTTTTCAGAGCCTCCAGGTTGTCGCCGTGGATGATCCGGTTGTCGGTGGTGTTCGTTGGCAAGCCATCGGGCGCGGTGAAGGCCGAAACCTTGTTGAGCACCCGAAACGGCACGTCGTGATGGTGGTTCACCACCTTGTCTTTTCCTACCCAGTTCAGTGTTGGCATGCTCTTGGTTCTAACGGTCAGGTTCTGGCGACAGGCTTCGCACGGCGGCCATCAGGCCGAGCGCGCTGCGCCCATCTACCGCAGCGCGTCGCGCACAAAGTCCAGCCGGTCTTGGCCGAAGAACATCTGCTGCCCCACAAAGCAGGTGGGCGCGCCGAACACACCGCGGGCCACGGCTTCGTCGGTGCTGGTGATCAAGGCCTGTTTGACTTCGGCATCCGTCACCAGCGCCGTGAAGCTTGCCGCGTCGAACCCGGCCGCGCCCAGCACGGCGGCCAGCTCGGCCGCATCGCCCAGGTTGCGCGGCGCGACCCACATGGCATTGAACACCGCATCGGCATAACGTTTGAAATCATCCGGTTGACGCCACAGCAGGCCCGCCGCGCCGCGCATCAGCGTGAGCGTGTTGATCGGAAAGTGCGGGTTGAACGCAAAGGGCACGCCGTAGCGCTGGGCCCACAGCCCAATGTCTTGCCCCATCCAGCGGCCCTTGGCCGGCACGCTCACCGGGCTGGCGTTGCCGGTGGCCTTGAACACGCCGCCAAGCAGCATGGGCCGGTACACCAGTTGCGTCCCCGTTTCTTGCGCGATGCGCGGCAACTGGGTGTGCGCCAGGTACGTGGTGGGGCTGCCGAAGTCAAAGAAGAACTCAATCGTCTTGGTCATTTGAGGGCTTTCAAAAGGTTTCCATCCAGGGCCGCAAGTCAAGCTCGTGCGTCCAGGCGCTGCGCGGCTGGCAGTGCAGTTGCCAGTAGCTGTCAGCAATGTGGTCCGGGTTGAGGATGCCGTCTTGCGCCTTCAGCGCGTAGCGTTGGGGGAAGTTTTCGGCGATGAAGGCGGTGTCGATGGCGCCGTCGATCACCACGTGTGCCACATGAATGCCTTGCGGCCCGAGTTCGCGCGCCAGGCTTTGCGCCAGCGCGCGCAGCGCGAACTTGGCGCCGGAAAAAGCCGCGAAGCCCGCGCCACCGCGCAGGCTGGCCGTGGCGCCGGTGAACAGCATCGTGCCGCGGCCGCGCGGCAGCATCACCTTGGCCACTTCGCGGCCCATCAGGAAGCCCGCCAGCGCACCCATCTCCCACACCTTGCGGTACACGCGCTCGGTCATTTCGGTGATGGGAAAACGCACGTTGGCGCCGATGTTGAACACCGCCACCTCGATCGGCCCCAGCTCGCGTTCGATCTGGGCCACCATGACCGCGGTGGCCGTTTCGTCGCGTGCATCCACGCCAAAGCCTTGCGCCTGGCCGCCTTCGGCGCGGATGCGCTGCACCAGCGGTTCGAGTTTGCTGGCCTGGCGGCGTGTCACGCAGGCGGTGAAGCCTTCGCGGGCAAAGCGCCGCGCGATGGCGCCGCCCGTGGCGTCACCGGCGCCGACGATGAGGGCTGCTTTGGGTGGGGTCATTCACTTTGCTCCAGGGTTCAGGCGCGTATCCACCACCAAGCGTTCCTGTTGCTCCAGCGCATAGTGGCCGCTGGCCAGCTCGGGCGCAAACACCAGGTTCCAACTGCGCTTGGACACCGCGCTGGGGAAGGCGACAAAGGCGTGCCGGCCCAGCAGCCCGGCGCCGAAACGCTGCTGCCCGGCGCTGGGAATGCCGCCATGCAGCCAGGCCGGGTTGGGAATGTCTTCAGGCAAAACCACATGCACCGCGGCGCCGGGTGCCACGGCAAAACGGGTGAGCGTGTGGGGCTGGGTGTCGAGCACGTCGAAGCCGCGGTGCACGGCGGCTTCAAGGATGCAGGTGGCAGGGTCGAGGCTGCAATACACCGCCTTCATGCCGCGCGGGTTCCAGCGGCCGCCTTGGCGTTCGGCGCCGATGCCACTGTTCCAGTTCGGCGCGTGGGTCTGTGAGTCGAGCCGCCAGGCCACCAGGCCCGGCTCTCGTTGCAAAGGTGAAGGCAGTGGCGTCATGTCGCGCCACTTTCAGTTGTAGACGCCGTGTTCAAGCCGATCAAGAAACTCGTTCACCAACTCGGCCCCCTGCACCGTGCGCAGCAAGGCAATGGGGCGGTGCCCATCCAGGCCCATGGCGGGCTTGCCCATCCACCGCTCTGCGGCTTCGCGGCTGCCGAACACCGTGCTGGCCTTGGCCAGTGTTTCGGCCAGCATCCAGGTGCGGCTGCCCAGCTCGACCGGCATGGCCTTGGTGGGCGTGTCTTTCTGTCGGCGCAAGGTGCGTGGGCTGATGCCGGCGGCTTCGATCACTTCATCGGGCGCCAGTTCGGTGAGGTGAGAGACAAAGAACACCAGCGCCGAATAGGGCAGGCCACGCACGATGGCGGCATGCACCTCGGTCTTGGATTCAGGTGTGCGCTTGAACAGCTTGCTCGCCCCGAGGTAGCCCACGGCGATGTGGGCGTTGGCTGCGGGTGCCGGCAGTGCGGCTGTTGCCGCGAGCGGCAGGGGTGAGCCCATGTGAACCTCCGGGGTGAGTGGCCAATTGTCATAATATGTTGGCCACTTGTCAAACCCGGGTCTCGACCTGCCGGCACGGCAGGCCGCCCACGCTCATTGCACCCGCTTGTAGTTGGTGTAGCCCCCGGGCGGCGCCACCTCGGGTTTGAGCACCAGGCAGCTCCTGGCCGGCAGGGTCACGTGCAGCAGGGCCGCGCGCAGCGTGAAGGGCTCGCCGGTGGGCGTGCCCAGCAAGTCGATCATGCGCGTGCCGTCCATCAGCTTGCTGTTGGCCACCATCAGGGTTTCGCTCACGGCGCTGTCGCCAGGGTTGACCAGCACGACCACCGTGTCGGCCACATGGTCCGTGAAGCGTTCGAAGGCGAACAGCTTCTCGGCCACGATCGGCCGGTAGTTGCCCAGCTTCAACGCGCGTTCGCTCTGATGCAGGTGGATGAGCTTTTTCGTCCACTGCAAGGCGGCGTTAGCGTCGTTGACCTGCTCCCAGCGCATCGGCCCACGCATGGCCGGGTCGTCGCCGCCTTGCATGTCGATCTCGCCGCCGTAATAGAGGTTGGGCGAGCCGGGTAAGGTGAATTGCAGCACCTGGGCCAGGCGGCGCGCGCGCGCATCGGGCAGGCTGGTGGCCAGCCGCGGCGTGTCGTGGTTGTCGAGGTAGAGCCAGCTCATGAGCAGATTCTCAACGCCACAGTCTTCGACCATGCGCGCCAGCATGGCGCTGAAGGCGGCGGCGCTGAGCCGGCCGTCGGCCAGGGCCAGGATCAGCTGGCGCAGGGCAAAGTGCATCACCCCGTCCACCGGGCCCAGCCAGTCGCGCGGGTAGTTGGGAATTTCGCCCACCACCAGCGAGCCGGGCTTTTCGTCGTGTGCGGCGCGGGTCAGCTCGCTGAGGATGTTGAAGCCGATGTCGAAGGCGACGTCGAGCCGCCAGCCGTCCACCCCATCGCGCAGGTAGCTGCGCACCACCGAATCGGGCGCGCCGTACAGGTGCGCACGCACGGCGGGGTTTTCCAGGTTCAGCTCGGGCAGGTTCTCGGCCCGCCACCAGGCGCGCGCGCCGCCGGCAAACTGCTCGCCAAAAACGAACCAGTCACGAAACGGGCTGTTCACATCAGCCTGCGCTTGTTCAAAAAGCGCCGACTTGCGCCCCATGTGGTTGAACACGCCGTCCAGCACCAACTTCATGCCGCGGGCGTGCACCTGCGCGGCCAGGGCACCCACGTCTTCGCGCGTGCCGTATTCGGGGGAGATGGCCAGGTAGTCGAGCGCGTCGTACTTGTGGTTGGTGTAGGCCAGGCAAATTGGGTTGAGGTACAGCACATCGGCGCCCAGGTCTTGCACATGGCCCAGCCTGGCCGCGGTGCTGGCCAGGTCGCCGCCCCAGAAGTCGATCTCGTGGCTCCACAGCTTGTGTGCCTCAAGGTAGTGGCCGGGGGTGGGTTCGTCAGCCCAGGCGCGCAGGGTTTTGGGCGCAGGGTAGAGGTGGCGCTTGGCCGCCAGGTTGGCCGCCGGCGCGAAGCGATCGACCAGCACCTGGTAGACCACGGCACCGTTGCGCCAGTCTTGCGCGCGCGCTTCGAAGACGCCGGCCAGTTGCAGATCGGTGTGGTTGGCATACAGCATGGTGGGTTCGGATGAAAGTGTTGTGAAGCGTTAGGATGGGGAGTTTGATCAACCCTTCACTCCCCCCGCCGTGAGGCCGGAGACGATCCACTTCTGCGCCGCCAGAAACACCAGCGTGATCGGCAGGCCCGACAGCACGGCGGCGGCGGCAAAGTCGCCCCACAGGTACCGTTGCTCGTACAGATAGAACTTCGAGCCCACCGCCAGCGTGAGGTTGGGCTCCTCGCGCAGCAGCACGCTGGCCACCGGGTATTCGATGATGGTGCCGATGAAGGCCAGCACGAACACCACCATCAGGATCGGCACCGCCATGGGCAGCAGCACGCGAACGAAGGCCTGCCACGGCGTGGCGCCGTCGACGCGGGCGCTCTCTTCAATTTCCACCGGCAGGGTGTCGAAGTAGCCCTTGATCGTCCACACATGCATGGCCACGCCGCCCAGGTAGGCCAGCACCAGCCCACCATGGGTCTCAATGCCCAGCCACGGCACGTATTCACCCAGGCCTTCGAACAGGGCATACACCGCCACCAGGGCCACCGCCACCGGGAACATCTGCAATACCAGCATGGCGTTCAGCAAGCCTTGCTTGAAGCGGAACTTCAGGCGCGCGAAGGCATACGCCGCGGTGGTGGAAATGGCCACGATCAGGCAGGCCGAGATCGCCGCGACCTTGATCGAATTCCACAGCCACAGCAACACCGGGAACGGCGGCTGTACCAGCGTGCCGTCGGCCTGCGTGACGGCGATGCCCAGCGCCAGCTTCCAATGCTCGAAGCTGATTTCATTGGG
Organism: Burkholderiales bacterium; assembly: GCA_031381955.1. Taxonomy (GTDB): domain Bacteria; phylum Pseudomonadota; class Gammaproteobacteria; order Burkholderiales; family Burkholderiaceae_C; genus Rubrivivax. The sequence goes on along the minus strand of JANMYI010000585.1, from coordinate 1,482 downwards.
TATGAGCGAGCCGGTGGCAAAGTTGCCCGGGCGCAGCGAAATGCTGATCACCGCCAGCAGCGGGAACAGGGTGACGATGAGCAGCAGGATCAAGCCCAGGTGCGCGCCAAAGGCGCGCCAGCGCTGCCGTTTGCCCGTGACGATGGCCATATGGCTACCCCCTTTGCGAATCGTTGCGCTGCACGAGCTTCAGGTTCACCAGCGACAGCACCGCCACCAGCATGAAGATCAGGGTGGAGATGGCCGCGGCCAGGCCGAAGTTCTGGCCGGCGTCGGTGAAGGCGATGCGGTAGGTGTAGCTGACCAGGATGTCGGTCGTGCCGGCCGGCAGCTTGGTGTTCAGGTAATCGGGCCGCCCGTCGGTGAGCAACGAGATCAGCACGAAGTTGTTGAAGTTGAAGGCGAAGGCGCTGATCAACAACGGCGTGAGCGGCTTGATGATCAGCGGCGCGGTGATCTTGAAAAAGTTGGTCAACGGCGTGGCCCCGGCGATGGCCGAGGCCTCGTACAAATCCGCCGGAATCGCCTTGATCAAGCCCGCGCACAAGACCATGAAATACGGGTAGCCCAGCCAGGTGTTGACGATGAGGATCATCGCCCTGGCCAGCCACGGCTCGGCGAACCAGGCCGGCTTGATGCCGAACGCGGCGTCGAGCAAGGCGTTGATCTCACCGAAGTTCTGGTTGAACAAGCCCTTGAAGACCAGGATGGAGATGAAACCCGGCACGGCATAGGGCAGGAACAGCAGCGTGCGGTACAGGGTGCGGTGGTGCAGGCCTTCCCAGTTGAGCAGCACGGCCAGCGCCATGCCGATGCCGGCCGAGAACACCACGGTGAGCAGGGCGAACAGCACGGTCCAGATGAAGATCGACACGAACGGGCCGCGGAAGTCGGCGTCGCCGAACATGCGCGCGTAGTGCGCCAGGCCCACGCCCACCTTGAAGCCGGGTTGCAGCCGCCGGCCCTGCGCATCTTCAAAAGTGCCGCTGTCGCGGTTGGGGCGGAAGACCTTGCCGCTGGAGACTTCGGTTAACGCGCCGGCCTCGGCGCTGCGCCACAGCGGCTGGTACGGTGCGTATTCGTGCAGGCCGGCGTAGATGAGGCTGCGGCCATCGGGCAGCCGCAGTTTCAGCGCCATCAATTGATCACGCCGCTCGACCACTTGGCGCAGCGTCAGTTCAATGCCGGGCGCGCCTTCATGCAACGGCGCCATCAACACTTCGCCGGCGCTGCCGCCCAGCGGCGGCGACACAAAGCGTTGCGCCGGCGCGCCGGGTGCGGCCAGCACCAGGCGCAGGGCACCAGCCTGTTCGTGCAGCGAGAAGGCATAGGCCTGCGCTTCATCGGCTTCGGCCTGGTCGAGCAAGTACTGGCGCGCGCGTTCTTCGCTCAGCAGGTTGTTCGACGAGTAGTTGCTCGTGCTGATGACCACCGTGTACACCAGCGGCAAGGCCACGAAGGCCGCCATGGCCGCCATGCCCG
>JANMYI010000524.1:0-8193 GCA_031381955.1 Burkholderiales bacterium | reverse complement strand
GCTTGAGCTTGAATCTGATCGCGCTCGATGACTTTCGCGCCAACAAGCTCGCCACGGGCCGCGCCAAGGACATGGCTGATCTTCAGACCCTGGAAGAAGCGCCGCGCGATTCAGCAGATCAACCGTGAATGCATGAACCTGGATGCGGCAAGAACACTTGTTGCTGATTGCACGGCGCCCATGGCTCCCAGCCCTTGCAATTACTTCTGCCGCGGGTCCAATGCATCCCTCAGCCCATCGCCCAGCAGGTTGAACGCCAGCACCAGCGCGAAGATGGCCAGGCCGGGCCAGATCGCCATCCACGGCGCGTTGTCGACATAGTTCTTCGCCGTGTTCAGCATGCTGCCCCAGCTTGGCGCGGGCGGCTGCTGGCCCAGGCCGAGGAAGCTCAGGCTGGCCTCGGCGATCACCGCCGCGGCAATGGCCAGCGTGGCCTGCACGATCAGCGGCGCGGTGATGTTGGGCAGCACATGGCGCAGCACGACACGCCAGCGCGGGTTGCCCAGGGCGCGCGCGGCTTCGATGAAGTCTTCCACCTTCACGTTCAGCACTTGCGCGCGCGTCAGGCGCACGAAGATCGGCGTGGCGGAAATGCCGATGGCGATCATCGCGTTGCTCAAGCTCGGGCCGAGGAAGGCCGCCAGGGCGATGGCCAGGATGAGGAAAGGGCAGGCCAGGAAGGCGTCAGTCAATCTTGAGATGAAGGCATCGGTGATGCCACCGAGGTAGCCCGCGGCCAGGCCCAGCGGCACGCCCAGCAAGAGCGAAATGCTGACCGACACCACACCGGCCAGCAGCGAGGCGCGGGTGCCCCAGATGACGCGCGACAGCACGTCGCGGCCGATGTCGTCGGTGCCAAACCAGTGCTCGGCGCTGGGCGGCTTGCGAATGGCGCTCCAGCTGGTGGCGATGGGGTCGTGCGGCGCCAGCCAGGGTGCGAGCACGGCCAGCGCCAAGAAGGCCAGCACGATGGCCAGGCCGAGCATCGCGGCGCGCCGTTGCACCAGCCGGCGCCCGGCGCGGCGCCAGGGGCTGGCATTCGCTCCCGGCGCGGGGCGTGCCAGTGGCGCACGGGGCAGGGCGGCGGCGCCGCTCATTGGGACGCCTTCGTGCTGTGCACTGCGGTGCGAGCACCTTCGGGCGGCCGGGCGGTGCTCATCATGCCCGCAGCCGCGGGTTGGCCAGGAAGTAGGCCAGGTCAGCCAGCAGGCTCAGGCTGATGTAGGCGGTGGCGGTGACCAGCACCACGCCTTGCACCACGGCAAAGTCGCGGTTGAACACCGAATCGACGATCAGCTTGCCGAAGCCCGGAATGGTGAACACCTGTTCCGTCAACACCGCGCCCGACAGCAGCGTGCCCAGCTCCAGCGCGCCCAGGGTGATCACCGGCGTGAGCGCATTGCGCAGCGCATGCTTGAGCACCACGGCGCGCTCGCTCAGGCCCTTGGCGCGCGCGGTGCGCACGTAGTCTGAAGTCAGCACCTGCAACATGGCGCTGCGCGTGTGGCGCATCAGCACACCGGCAATGGCGTTGCCCAGCACGAAGGCCGGCATGATCATCGCGGCCAGGTTGGCACGCAGGTCTTCAAACGGGCTCACATAACCCGATGCCGGCAGCCAGCCGAGCTGCACGGAAAACAGCAGGATCATGAGGATGCCGAGCCAGAAGTTGGGCGTGGAAATGCCCCACAGGGCCAGGGCGTTTACGGCCGTGTCCCACCAGGTGCCGCGCGCCACCGCGGCGATGATGCCGGCCGGAATGCCGATCAGCAGCGCGATGACGATGGCCATGAACGCCAGTTGCAACGTAACGGGTAACTTTTGCTTGACCAGTTCCAGCACCGGCTGCTGGGTGCGTACCGATTCGCCCAGGTCGCCTTGCAACGCGGCGCCCACCCAATAGGCATAGCGCAGCGGCAAGGGCTCGTCGAGGTGCAGCTTTTCGCGCAGGTGGGCGATCACCGTCGGGTCTTGTTCCTCGCCGGCCAGGATCTTGGCCGGGTCGCCGGGCAGCAACTGCTGCAGGCCGAAGATCAGCATCGACACGAAGATCAGCGTGGGCACGATCTGTGCCACGCGCTTGATCAGGAATTCGAGCATGCGGGCGGCGAAATCAAGGCGCCAGCTTCAAGCCGTGTATGCGCAGCAGCCCATCTGGAACGTTGCGCACGCCGGCCAGCTTGCCGTTGTAGGCCCACAGCCAGTTGCGGTGGTACAGGTAGATCACCGGCCGGGCCTTCAGCACCTGCGCGGCAATCTGCTCGTAGGCCTTCTTGCGATCGGCCACCTCGCGCAAGGTGCGCGACTGGTTCAACAGCGCATCGGTCTCGGCGCTGCAATAGCCGGCGTAGTTGAGCGGCTGCTTGCAGCCGTGAAAGCTGAAGACATTGCCGTCGGGGTCAGGCCGGCCGCTCCAGGCCAGCAGGTAGGCCTCGAACTCGCCCTTGTCGGCCATGTTCAGCGAGGTGGCGAATTCAGTGGCCTGGATCTTCACGTCAAAGCCGGCGTCGCGCGCCATGGCCTGCACCACCAGGGCAAGGCGCTGGGCGTCGCTGGTGGTGGGCGTGACCAGGGTGAAGCTCGGGTTGGGTACGCCGGCTTCCTTGAGCAAGGCCTTGGCACGCGCCACGTCGCGCTTCGGCATGGGCATGTTCTTGGCATAGAAGGCGTTGCTGGGGGCGACCCACTGGTTGCCCACCGCGGCCTCGTTGTCCATCACCACCTGGGCCAGGCCCTGGCGGTCGAGCGAGAGTTCCAGCGCCTCGCGCACGCGAGGGTCGCGGCCCAGCGGGTTCTTCTGCGCCTGGTCGCTCTTGCCGATGTTGATGGTGATGCCCTGGTAGCCGATCTCGGTGATGCGCGCCACCTTCAGGCGCTTGTCGGTGGCCAGCTTTTCGATGTCAGACGGCGCCACGCGCTCGATGAAATCAAACTGCCCCGACTTCAAGTTCGCCAGACGCACCGTGGCGTCGGTGATGGGGGTGTAGACGATCTTGTCGAAGTGGATTTGCGCCTTGTTCCAGTAGCCGTCAAAACGCTCGAAGACCATGCGGTCTTGCGCCACGCGCTCGACGAACTTGAACGGGCCCGAGCACACCGGCTTGGCGGCGAAATTGGCGCCCGCGGCCTGCGCGGCGGTCGCGGCTTTTGGCGAAACCATCATGCCGGCGCGGTCAGACAAAGTGGCCAGCAGCGGCGAAAATGGTGCGCTGAGGTTCAGCTTCACGGTCAGCGGGTCCACCACGTCCACGGTGGCCAACAACGCCAGCTCGCCGCGCCGGTTCGAGCCCGGCAGGGTCTTGTGGCGTTCGAGGTTGAACTTCACGGCCGCGGCGTCAAGCTTCTCACCGTCATGAAAGCTAACGTTCGGCCTGATCGTCATGGTCAGCGCCTTGTTGTCGGCGCTCCATTCCCAGCTCGTGGCCAGTTGCGGCACGATGGTCAGCTTCTCGTCCACATCCACCAGCTTGTCGCACAGCGCGGCGAAGACGATGCGGCCGACGAAGGTGCGCGCCAGACTGGGGTCGAGCGCATCGGGGTCTTCGGCCAGGCCCACGCGCAGAGTCTGGGCACCGGCGGCGGCGCTGGCGGCCAGGGCGAGCAGGGCGAACAAGGTCTTGGGCTTGAACAACATCATGGCCTTTCGGGCAGATTGAAATGCGGGGGTGGGGCGCCGTGGCGGGCGCGGTGGCGCGGTTCAGGGGCTGCCGCGGCGGGTGGCATGAAAGGCTTCGATGCGCGCTTCAATGCGGCCACGATCCAGCTCACCCACCGGATTGTGGCGCCCAGGCAGGCACGCCACGAAGGGCTGGAAGCGCTGCAAGCTCACGTCATGCAGGCGCTGCAATTCAGCCATCGGCTCGGCGTGGTCATCGACGCGCAAGTCGAGTTCGGCATGGTCTTCATCACCCTGGATGCGCAGCGCCGCCGATTGCTTGCCGCGCTTGTCGCCACCTGCCGCGTCGCCCGCGGCCATGGCTGATATCAAACGTTGTGCCAGCGGCTGGCCCGTGCTGCCGGCAAAGGCCATGGCCGTGGCGCGCAGCACCTGAGGCCCGGCCAGCATGTTGCCGGCGACGCTGTAACCGTTGAATTGAGCCTGCCCGCACCAATCGACACAGGCCGCGCCGGTGTGCGCCGCCGCCGCGCCATGCGCGTCGAGCACATGCAGCTGCCGCTGCTCGCGCCCGGCGTCTGTGGCGAGCAGCGCCGCCACCACCTGCGCCGGCGCATGGCCCTGGGCCAGCAGGCTCAAGCCGGCCGGGCCGAACAGCGGGTTCATCAAGGCCTGCGTGGCCACGGCGCCCACGCCGCGCCGGGTGTGGATGCACAGCGCGCCCACCGCAAAGAAGCGGCTGGCAATGGCCACGCCGATGCGGCCGGTGTCGTCGCGCGCGATCAGGCTCCAAGTCATGGCTGGCTGCTCGTTGGTGAGTGTCCTCACCGCACAGGACCCAAAACGGAGGCCGGGATTCGGACTCCCAACATCATTTTCGGCTTGCCTTTCCAGGGCGAAGGCAACAGAATACACACGCCACCGTACACACGTAAAAGGTCTGTCATGTCCAGTGTCATCAGTCGAGTTTTCATGAACGGCAACAGTCAGGCTGTGCGCATTCCGCAGGAGTTTCGCCTCGATGCCAGCCGGGTGCTGGTGAGTCGCAACGACCAGGGCGACCTGGTCATCCACCCAGTGCGCAGTGACCGCGGGCAGGCGCTGCTGGACGCCCTGGCTGCCTTTGACCAGCCGCTGTCTGATGAGCTGGCCGAGATCGTTACCCAAGACCGGCGCAGCCAAGCCATGGCCCAGGAGCGGGACGCGCTGTGAAGTACATGCTCGACACCGACACGCTGATTTACTTCATCAAGAACAAGCCGCCGTCGGTGGCCGTGCGAATCAACGCCTTGGACGACAGCGACATGCTGTGCATGTCGTTCGTGAGTTATGCGGAACTGCTGAAAGGCGCGCACGCCAGCACGCGCAAGGCCGAGGTGCTGCGGCGTTTGGACGTGCTGACACGGCAAATAGCAGTGCTTTACGCCGCTGGCTCGCGCTTGTGTGAGCACTACGCCGAACAGGCCACTGCGCTCAAGGCTGCGGGCAAGCCGATTGGCGGCAACGATCTGTGGATTGCGTGTCATGCCCTGGCGGAAGGAGCGACCTTGGTCACCAACAATTCGGCTGAATTCAACCGCATCACGGGCTTGAAACTTGAGAACTGGGTGTAGGTCTAGAACTTGCCATCCACCAAATACATCGCGATCCACGGCTGCCACACCACCACGGCCAGGCACACGATCATCAGCCCAACATACGGCAGCGCCGCTCGCACCAGCAGGCCGAACGGCTGCTTGAAGGCCGACATGGCGACGATGAGGTTCAGCCCCACGGGCGGCGTGAGGTAGCCGATTTCAAGGTTCAGGATCATGATGATGCCGAACGTGACCTTGTTGAAGCCATAGGCCTCGGCCACGGGAGCCAGCAGCGGCGCCAGGATGAGGATGGCCTCGCCGGTGGTCATCAGGCAGCCCACCATCAACAGCAGCAGGTTGACCAGCAGCATGAACATCAAGGGGCTGCTGATGTAGCCCTGCATGAACGCCACCATCTGCCCGGGCACACGGTGTTCGATGAGCACGATGTTCAGGCTCAGTGCCACGGCCAACACCGGGAACAGGCTGCCGCCGAGCTTGCTTTGTTCGAGCACCACGTTGTAGAAGTCCTTCAACTTCATTTCGTTGTGAATGAACATTTCCACCAACATGGCATACACCAACGCCACGGCGGCGGCCTCGGTGGCGGTGAAGTAGCCGCTGTAGATGCCGCCCAGCAAGATGACCGGCATCAACATCGCCCACACGCCTTCGCGCAGGGCGATGGCGAACTCCTTGGCGTCGAAGCGTTCGCTGCGCATGTGGCGGCAGCTGAACATGGCGTAGGCCGACATCACGATCAGGATGAAGATGCCCGGGCCCACGCCGGCCAGGAAAAGGTCGGTGATCGAGGCCTCGGTGACCAGCCCGTAGATGATCATGGGAATGGACGGCGGGATGATGATGCCCAGCGTGCCGGCCGACATGATGGTGCCCAGCGCAAACTTGTTGTCGTAGTTCGCCGCGCGCAGCGCCGGGTACATCACCGTGCCGATGGCCAGCATGGTGACGATGCTGGAACCGGATATGGCAGCGAACACGCCACAGCTCAAAATTGCCGCTACCGCCAGCCCGCCGGGCAGCGGGCGCGTGAGCGCTGCAACGATTCGAATCAGCCGCTTGGCGGTGCTGCCCTGCGTCATGACGTTGCCGCACAGAATGAACAGCGGGATCGACAGGATGAGTTCCTTGTCGAGCGCCACCCACATGTCTTCGAGGATGTAGTCGAGCTGGCCCTTGCCCCAGACGATCTGCACGAAGGCGGCCACGGCCAGCAGGATCACCACCAGCGGCTGGCGCAGCAGCAACAGCAGGCCGACCAGGCCGACAAACATCAGCAAGGTCATTCCTGGAACTCCGGCAAGGCAGGCCGCAGTGCCGGCCAGGCGGCGTAGAAGAAGTAGCGCACCGCCGCCGAGCCAAAGCCCAGCGGAATCGCCAGTTGAATCGGCCAGATCGGGATGTTGAAGGCCTGGGCGCGCAGGTCGGCCAGCATGGACGACTGCACATAGACCCAGCCGTAATACACCACGCCGAGCATGAACAGACCCGTGAATAAATCGGCGCAGCGGTCGACCACCGGGCCCCAGGCGGGCGGCACCCATTTGAAGCCGATGCGCGGCAGCAAGTGGCTGGCCGTGGCGGTGGCGATGCCGATGCCGGCGAAGCTGCCGATCACCAGTGCGTAGATGCTCATCTTTTGCGAGGCGTACACGCCGGCCTGGCCCTTGATGCCGAGCGCGCGAAAGATCGGCCCCAGCACTTCACGCCCCAGCACGTCAGCCACCAGCACCACGGCAATGAAGCCAAAGGCCAGCACGGCCACGACACACTCCACCCGGTGCCAGCCGCCCACGATGCTGCGGGCCAGTGCTGGGGCCGGGGCGGAGGCCGGGGCGCGCCCGGCGCTGCCGGGCATTACTTGGCGCAGGCCTGGCGGCCGGCTTCCATGGCGGCGTAGAAGGCCTTGGCGCTGCCGCCGGTTTCGTCAACGATCTTCGGGTAGATGGGTTCCATGGCGGTGCGCCAGGCGTCACGCTGAGCCTGCGTGCCGGTGACGATTTGGCCGCCGGCCTTTTCATGCATGCCGTACAGCACCTTTTCGAAGCCGCGCACTTCGGTGCGGTATTGCGCGCTGGGCACGCGCTCGCTGGCGCGCAGCAAGGCGTCTTGCAGCGGCTTGGGCAGCTTGTCGAACACGCCCTTGTTCATGAGGGTCAGGCCCGGCGAGTCGTACACGCCCAACACGGAAGCCACGGGGGCCACCGTGGTCAGCCCTGATGGCAGGGCAAAGGTGATGGGCGTCATCACCACCTCGGCCATGCCGGTCTGGAACGCGGGAATCCACTCCGGCAGGCCCAGCGGCGAGGGCGAGGCGCCCAGCGACGAGAAGAAGATGGTCTGCGTCTTGTTGGCGTAGGCTGCGGCCTTCACGCCGTTCATGTCCTTCGGCGAATTGAAGGCCTTCTTGCCAAATAGCTCGATCGAGCCGACAGATGTCCAGCCGATGAATTTCACGCCCTTCTTGTCGTAGAGATCGCTCACCAGTTTGGTCAGGTGGTTGTCGAGCACGCAGTCCACTTCAGCCACGTTGCGAAAGTAAAACGGCATCAGCAGCAGTGCCACCTCGGGCACCACCAGCGCTGCCGCGCCGCCCGAATAGCCGCCCATGTCGATGCGCCCGCGGGCCACCTGCTGCACCGTGTCCTGCTCGCTGCCCAGGGCGGAATTCAGGAACGGCGCGATCTTCAGCTCGCCCTTGCTTTCTTCCTCAACAAGCTTGGCAAAGCGCTCGATCTGCATCACCCACGGGTTGCCTTTGGGTGGCGCGCCCGAGGTGTAGCGCAGCTCGATGGATTTCTTGTCTTGCGCCTGCGCGCCGGCGGCCAGGGCCATGGCGGCGGCCATCAGGGTGGTGAGGGTCAGGGTGCGCATGGTGAAGCTCCTTCGCAGGCCCGCAAGGGCTGATGGTGGCGGCGGTTGCCGCTGGGTGCGGCCGATGATCCGGGGGCCAATGCAGGGCGGCCATCCTGATTGGCC
>JANMYI010000793.1:0-3492 GCA_031381955.1 Burkholderiales bacterium | reverse complement strand
TGCACCTGGGCGACCCGGCCGTGACCCAGGCCCACACCTGGCGCTTCGAGCACGGCGAGCTGAAGCCCGCGGCCGGCGCCGGCGCGGCTGATTGGCGCCAGCGCGTGGTCATCGTCGGCAGCCTGGGCGCCGACCGCACGCCCGGCACGCAGGCCTCCGGCCCCGAGCACCTGGCGTGGGCGCTGGCCGCCCGCGCCGCGCCGCCTGATGCGGCCGAGGCGCGGCTGCTGGCCAACGCGCCATGGCTGCTGGCACTGTGTGGCCTGGGCGGTGCCCTGGCCGCGGGCTGTGCGCTGTGGGCCTACCGGCGTGGCGCAGGCTCGCCGCAGCGTGTGCTGTGGCAAGGGGCCATTGCGGTGGCGGTGCCGCTGCTGGCCCTGGCGGCCGTGGCCACCGCCTTGCGCGCGGCCGGGCTGGTGCTGGCGCAGCTGACCCTGCCGGCGCTGGGTGTGCTGGTCGCGGCCCTGCTCAGCGGTGTGTTCACCTGGCGCTACCGCTTGTGGGCCGCGCTGCATGCCGCAGCGCCGCAGCAGATGAGCCGGTATGACGTCTTCGTCAGCTATTCGCGCACCGACGCCACGCACGTTGCCTGGGTGCGTGAACACATCGTGGCGCCGCTGAAGGCCATGACCCGGCCCGATGGCAGCGCGTTGCGCGTGTTCTTCGACACGCACGAGATCAAGGTCGGCGACCGCTGGTTCGACCGCCTGGTGAACGCGGTGGGCGCCAGCCGCTGCTTCTTGCCGGTGTATTCGAGCGACTACCACGCCAAGCACTTCTGCCAGTACGAACTCGCCGCGGCGCTGCGCCGCCATATTCAAGGCCAGGCCGAGGTGGTGCCGGTGCGCTGCGGCAACTCCACCGTGCCCGCGGCGGCCAGCGGCATCCAGTTCATCAGCGCTGAGGCACCCGGCTTCATGCGGCAGGTGCAGGCCAGGCTGGATGCCGCCTGGCGCGCTGACTTGCGCCAGGAACTATCTGGGCGCAACGAGCGGCGGGTTGACGGGCGGGTTGACGGGCACCACGATGGCCGAGCGCAGCACTGAACGGTTGATGCGCTGAATCTCCGCCGGTGGCAGCCGCACCGCCGGCTGATTGACCACGCCCTGGCGGTAGACGTTCAGCGACTGCGGCTTGGGTTGCAGCGCCGAGGGCGCGGCGCGCTGCACAAGCTGCACGCTGCTCAGGGTGTTCACCTGCTGGTCGCTTAAGCCTTGCAGCTTGGTCACGTTGCCGCGCACCGGCACCACCTGTGTGGTCGAGTTGCGCGCCACCTGGAACTGGGCCCGCCCGCCATGCAGGTACATCAAGGTGTCGGGTGTGCGCACCACCATGCACAGGCGCCGCGAGGTGACCACGATGCGGCCCTGCGCATAGCTGTCCACGCTCAGGCAGCCATTTCGCGTCCAGCGAAAACGTGGGTCGGTGCCTTCGGCCACGTGCACCGAATCGCTTTCCTTGTCGCCGTCGAGCAGCAGGTCGAACACACCGGTGCCATTCGTGGTGAGCAGGTCGCCATCGCACACGCGAGCGCCGCTGCGCGCCGGCGTGCCGTTGCGAAACACCGTGTTGCTCACCACCGCCAGGACGCCGATCGGGCTCACGCCTGCGGCGCAGGCCGTGGGTGCCGGGGCAGGCGAGGGTGCAGGTGCAGGTGCAGGTGCAGGTGCAGGTGCGGGCACCGGTGGCCTGGGCGTGGGTGCTGGTGTAGGTGCCGGTGTAGGTGGGGGCGTTGGTGGCGGTGGCGGCGGCCGCGGCGTCGGCGCAGGCCGTGGCGGCAGGGGTTCCATGCGCTCGGTACTACGCGGCTCGCTGGTTTTGCAAGCGCTTGCCAGCACGGCGGCGGCCAGGGCGACGGCCAGCCAAGCACGGTGCGCCGTGGGCCGGCAGCGTGTGCTGCAAAAGGGGGTGGTGTTCATCGGGCTGCCTTGGCGCGCAAGCCTGCGCGCGCAGCTCGATGCTAGAAGCGACGCATCAGTCTGTACAGGTGAATGGTGGTGCGTGAACGGTGGCGCGGGCAGCCACCCGCTGCGGTTCAAGCGTCCTGGGTGCGCTCCTGCACCGCTGGCGTGGCCTCGGCGTGCCAGGGCGTTGGCGCGGCATCGCGCTGCATCAACTTCATCGCCCGGGCTTGCAGGTTCGACGCATCTTCATGGTCGCCGCAGCGGTTAAGCGCATCACTCACGCGCAGCAACACCTTGATTTCCCAGTTCGGGTCTGACACATGGCCGGCGCGCGCGGCCGCCGCAAAGGCATGGTCGCGCATGCGTTCCAGCGCGGCGCGGCTGGCGGGCGGGTCATCGCCCTGCGCGGCCACGGCCAGGTCGTAGCAAACATCGACCAGCTCGCACAGCAGCCGCACTTCGGCATCGGCCGCACCGATCAGGGCCGACCAGCGCAAGGCTTGATCCAAGTAGCGCTCGGCCTGGGCCACCGCGTCCAACGCGCGGTAACCGCGCGCCACCTGCGACAGCGCCAGCATCATCTCGGTGGGCCGCGCGCGATCGCGCGCATTCAGCAGCGTGGCCAGCGCCTGGTGCAGGGCGGCGCGTGGCGGCCCGTCGGCATAGCCCGTGGCGTCGTCGATGGGCGAGGCTGAAGCGGGGTGCGTTGAGGCCATGGTTGCCGGGTGGGGTGGTGGTGTGGGCGTGCGGGCATGCTAGGTCGCGCCGCGCCGCGCCGCTGCCCCCGGGGCATGGGGTCGGGCACACGGGGCATTGGGGTGAGGGGATGCGATACACCGGGCTCAAGTGGACAGTCGAGCCTTCAGGAAAACCTGGTTGCAGCCCGCTGCGATCCATCGCGGACAATGCGCCCTTTTTCTACTCGGCCCTTTGGCCCGGAGCATTCATGAAGCCTTTCTACACCGTCGCGCGTGTTGCAACCTGCCTGGCTGCCCTGGCCTGGGCATCGGGCGCGTCAGCGCAGACCACGCTCACGGCGTCGAGCTGGTTGCAGCCCGCGCACATCCTGTCCGAAACGCAAAAGGAATGGTGCGGCCTGGTCGAGCAGAAGACCGCCGGGCGGGTGAAGTGCAACATCCTGCCGCGCGGCGTGACCGCGGCACCGGGCACCTTCGATGCCGTGCGCAACGGCTTGGCCGATCTGTCGTTCACGGTGCACGGCTACACGCCGGGCCGCTTCACCACCACGCAGATGGCCGAGGTGCCGTTCCTGGGCAACCTGTCGGAGCCGGTGTCGGTGGCGTTCCAGCGCGCCTACGCCAAGACCCCGGCCATGGCCGATGAACACAAGGGCGTGAAGGTGATTGCGGTGTTCACCCACGGCCCCGGCATCGTGCTCAATGCGAAGCGGCCGGTGACCAAGATCGACGACCTGTCGGGCATGAAGTTTCGCGTCGGTGGCGGCATGGTCAACGAGGTGGCCAAGAGCCTGGGCATGAACGTCACGCTCAAGCCGGCGCCCGTAAGCTACGAGCTGCTGTCCACCGGCGTGATGGACGGCACCCTGTTCCCGGCCGAGTCGGTGGAG
>JANMYI010000473.1:0-11471 GCA_031381955.1 Burkholderiales bacterium | reverse complement strand
GGCCGCGCCGGCCGCCCCACCCGCCGGGCTGCACGTCCCGGCCCGGGCGGGCCAGTATATCCCGGGGCCCGTCCCGGGCGCTAAATTCGGTGTGGTTCAGTGGGGCCCCCCGCCGGCCCCCCCCACGGCCCCCCGCGGCCCCCTTGGGGGGCAGCGACCGAAGGGAGCGTGGGGGCTTCATCCACCAAGGTAAGCCTCCACCACTTGCGGGTTTTTCACGATGGCCTGCGGCGCGGCGTCTGCCAGCAGCCGGCCTTGGTGCAGCACGATGACGCGCTGGCACAGGCTCATCAACACGTCGGTGTTGTGTTCGATGATCAGGAAGGTGATGCCAAACTGTAGATTGGCTGAACGGATGACGCCGATCACGCGCTCGATCAGCACTGGGTTGATGCCGGCCAGGGGTTCGTCCAAAAACACCAGTTCGGGCTCGGGCATCAGCATGCTGGCGAACTGCAAGAGCTTTTGCTGCCCGCCCGAGAGGTTGCCCGCCGGCAAGTGCGCCACCCGCGCCAGGCCCGCCACCTCGATTAATTCGCCCGCGCGTTCGCGTGAGCCCGGCACGCGGCTGCGTGACGCTTTGCCGAGCGAGAAGGTAGACGCGATGCCCGGGAAGCGCGCCATCTGCCCGGCCAGGATGAGGTTGTCGTGCACATTCATGCTCGGGAAGACCACGGTCTTCTGGAAGCTGCGCAACAGCCGCCCTTCGCGGGCAATGCGGTGCATGGGCCAGCCGGTGATGTCCACGCCCTTGAGCTGCACACGGCCGGCGTCACTTTGCTGCAAGCCGGTGCAGCAATCGAACAGGGTTGACTTGCCTGAACCGTTAAGCCCGATCAGGCCGCAGACTTCACCGCGGGTGAGCGAGAAATCCACGCCCTGCAGTGCCGGCACACCGCCGTAGTGCTTGCGCAAGCCGCTAACCGTGAGCATGGCCGTCATGGCGCCACGCCCTTCTTGCCGCTCAACCGAGCCATCCACTCCGTACCACGTTCCAGCAGCGGCGCCAGGCCCTGAGGAAAGATGAACACCAGCCCCAGCAGCACGAAGCCATAGAGCAGCATGCGCAGTTCGGGCGCGACGCGCAGCGCTTCAGTGAGGGCCACGAACAAGAAGCTGCCGATCACCGCGCCGGTGACGCGCCCCACGCCACCACCGAGCACGATGATGAGGATGGTGTTGGAGTAGTACATCTGGAACACCAGCGGGCTGACCACGGTTTCGTAGTGCGCGTACAGGCTGCCGCCCAGACCGGCAAAGGCCGCGCTGAGCATGAAGACGATCAGCTTGTAGTGCCAGGTCGGCACGCCCAGGCTTTCGGCCAGGGTTTCGTTGTCGCGAATGGCCACCATGCAGCGGCCTGCCGGGCTGCGGATCACGGCGATGAACAGCAAGGTGGCGAGCACGGCCACGGCCAGCACGAGGTAGAAGTAGTGCGGAATCTGCGTGATGGCCAACGTGTGCTCGCCCAGTATGCCCAGCGGCAAGGCCACCAGCGCGGCCACCACCGCGGCCGCACACAGGTTGAAGACAAACGGCGTGCCGAAGTGCATGGACAGCAGCGCCGAAGCATAGGCACTGATGCCGAAGAACACGCCCTGGGCCAAGGAGAGCATGCCGGTGTAGCCCAGGATCAAGTTCAGGCCGTGTGCGGGCAGCAGGAAGATCATGGCGAAGATCAGCGCATGCAGGACATAGCTGTCCAGCACCAAGGGCGCGGTCAGGAGCGCGGCCAGGGCCAGGGCGGCAAGGCCCCACTGCACGGCAGCCAGGTGCGGGCTCACGGCCTGCGGCGTATCCAGTGTGATGGCTTGAGAACCGGCCACTAGAACCTTGCCTTCTGGCTGAACAGCCCGTGCGGGCGCAACATCAACATCAACAGCAGCGCAATGAAGCCCACGGCGTCGCGGTATTGCAGGCCGATCAGGCCCGCCACCAGCGCTTCCACCACGCCCAGCAGCATGCCGGCCAACAACGTGCCACGCACATTGCCCATGCCGCCCATGACGATGACGGCGAAGGTTTTGAGCGTCACCGCCTCGCCCATGCCGCCGTAAACACTCACGTTCACCGGCGCGGTGAGCACGCCTGACAGCGCCGCCTGCGCCGTGCCGAGCAAGAAGGTGCGGCGCACCACGGCTTGCACGTCGATGCCGTTCACTTCACAGCATTCGATGTTCTGCGACACTGCGCGCATGGCCTTGCCCATGCGCGTGGCGCGCACCATCCACTCGAGCGCGGCAAACACCGCCAGGGCCACCACGATGAGCACGATGCGCTGCTGCGCCATGCCGATGCCGGCCACTTCAACCGGCAGGGTCCAGCCGCCGTTAAACACCTTGTAGCCGCCGCCAAAAGCCAGGATCACGGCGTTTTGCAAGATCAATGAAACGCCTAACGTGGCCAGCACGCCAGCCTGGAAGGGCGCGCCCACCAGCCGCTGCATCACCAGGCGGCCGACAAGCGCCGCAATGAGTGCCGCCGCCGCCACGCCCAGCACGATGGCCGCGGCATAGCTCACATCCATCTTCTCGATCACCCGCCAGGCGCCGAAGGTGCCCAGCATGACGTATTCGCCATGGGCGAAATTGATGGCCCGCCGCACGCCGAAGATCATGGTCATGCCGGCCGCGATCAACGCATACATCGAGCCGCTGATGATGCCGTTGACGACCTGCTCGAAGAGGAACTGACCCATGGGCGCCAGCGGCTTATTCAGTCGTTAGCTTCTCACTTCGGATATTCAACCTTGCTCGCGATGGCGCTCTTGATGACGGGTTTGCCGTCGGCCACTTCAAGCAGCACCATGGGCAGGATGGCCTGGTTGTGGTCATCAAAACTGGTCGGGCCCATGGCGCTGTCGTACTTGATGTTCGGCAACGCAGTGCGGATGTCTTCGTTCTTCAAGCTGCCCGCGGCCTTGATGGCAGCGGCGATGAGGTGCGTGGTGTCCCAATGCGTGTAGGCGCGGTTGTTGGGCATCTCGCCGCCGTAGGCCTTCTTGTATTCGTCCACAAACTTCAGGCTGCGCGCGCTGGTCCATTCGGGCAGCCAGGCCGCCGCCTCAATTGAACCGTTAAGCACGGTGGGTGCGGCGGCAATCGTCTTGGCGGTGTTGAACTCGCCGTTGCCCACCAGCATCACCTTGCCGGCCAGGCCCATTTCCAGCATCTGCCGCGCAATGATGGGCGTGGTGTCGGCCAGGCCGTGCATCAATATCGCCTGGGCGCCGCTAGCGCGCACCTTGCTCAGCACCGGGCGGAAGTCGGTTTCGGCATCCTTGTAATAGTCTTCGCTGAGGATCTTGGCGTCGGGGTAGCCCTGGCGCCGCGGCCATAGTCGCTGTCCACCGAGAGCACGGCAAAGGTCTTCAGGCCGCGGTTCTTCACCGCATGTTCGAGCACCATTGCCGCGCGCGATTCATCGGTGGGGTAGTTGCGGTAAGTCCATTTGAAGCCGCCCACGCCGGCCTTGTAGGTGATCATGGGGTTGCTCGACGCCGCGTTCACCAGCAGCACGCTGGCCTCTTCCACCAGCGGCTGCATGGCCAGGGTGACCGAGCTGCAAATGTCGCCGATGATGAGGGGCAGCTTATCGAAGCTGACCATGCGCTTGGTGGCCGACACGCCTTCGGCCGGCACGCACTGGCTGTCGCCGCTCACGAACTCAAGCTTGCGGCCCTGCACGCCGCCGGCGGCGTTATCTCCTTGGCCGCCAGGTTCGCCCCCTTGTTGGCAAAGGCGCCGTAGCGCGCATTGGCCCCGCTCAAGGGGCTGATGATGCCGATCTTGTAGGCGTCTTGCGCCGCGGCTTGGGTGGCGTACAGCGCCGCGGCGCTGAAGGCGGCGAGCAGCGTCATGCGAAGAACAGTTGCACGGGTCATAACAGCTCCAGGGCAGGCATTGAAAAAATCATCATAGGAAGGGGGCGCGTTGAAAGCCAATAGCTTCTGCACCTCGCGGCATCAGGTGCGCTTATAGAAGGGGTTAACCCGCTCAGGGCAACGCTGCGCTGCGCGCGGATTCAGCCGGTGTGCACCACGAGCGTGATGGCAGCGGTCAACGGCTGCGCCCGCAGGGCCGCCAGCGCGATCTGCGCGGCACCCGTGCGATAAGGGTTGTGGCCGCGGGTGAACGGCAGCTCGGCGCCGTTGATCTCGATCCGCGTGGGGCCACAGCCGTTGGCGCCGAGCCGGTAAACGATGTCGACCCGGCGCTCGGCCAACACCCAGCGCACCCGCAGCCCGTCGAGCGCGGCCGGCAGCACCGGGTCGATGACCAGCATCGAATGCTCGCGCCGCAGGCCCAACAAGTTGCCCACGACGACGCCGATGGCGATGCCCGGGCCGCTCGAATAGATGCGCCAGCCGCCGTCGAGTGCGACCTCGCCTTGCGCAACACGAGCGTAGTGCTGCCGCGCCTCATAGCGGTCGGTGAAGGCGGCGTCGGTGCTCGAAAAGTAGCAATTGGCCTGGCGCAGGTTGGCCAGCGGCACGTGCGCGCGCAAGCCCAGGGGGTGTGCCTTGCACAAGGCTTCAAAAAAGGCATCGGCCTGGCCCAGGTGGGCCAGCATCTGCGCAAAGCGCAGGTGCGCATGCATGTACATGAGGCCGATTTCGCGGCCGAAGAAGGCGCTGCTTTCGGCACGCCTGAACAGTTGTTCGGGGCCCCCGCGGTAGGGCAACGGGCGGTCGAACAAGCGCGCGCCGTCGGGGCCGGTGAGGTGGGCGTTGATGAGCGCGAGATGCGCTTGCGCCTGCGCCGGGCTGAGCATGTTGTCGAGGATGGCGTGCATCATCGGCAACAGGCTGTGGCGGATATCGGTGCGCCGATCACTGGGGTGCAGCAACAGCTGCGGCGGCTGGTCGCTGGCGAACAGGGCATAGCCGGTGACCACGCCGTCGGCCACCAGCAGGCGCTGAAAGTCGGCTTGCACCAGCGCCGCCTGCGCCGCCAGCGCGGCGGCCGGGGCCTCGCGGCCAACTTGGCGCAAAGCGCGCGCCAGGGTGCTGAGCATCTGGTGGTGCAGCGTCACCGTCCAGGCGCTGCACAGGCGCTCGCGCAGCGCCGGGTCGGCCGGCTGCAGCGAATCGTTCCAATCACCATGCCCGTAGGCCGCGAGCTGCGTGCCCGGGATGCGGCGCCGCTCGATGACTGCCAGCGCACGCTGCACGTGCTGCCACACGGTGGCGTCGGCGCCCGGCTCGTTGGCGGCGCTGAAGAAAGGCAGCCGCTGATCGAGCAGCGCGCCGTCTGCGCTGGCCAGCAGGTAGCGCGCCAGGGCCAGCAGCGGCCAGAAGACGATGTCGCCGTGCGAGTCGGTGGCACGAATGTGGCGGTCGCGTTCGAAGAACATGAACCATTGCGGCCAGTCGCCATCGCTGTTCTGCGCCGCGAACACGCGCTGCAGCAGGTCGCGAACGGGCGCCGTGCGGTCCAGCGCCAGCAGCATCTCCAGCGGGCCCTGGCAGACGTCGCGCGTGCCCCAGCCGCCGCCGGAATACTGTTCGAGCCCGCGCGGCGCGAGGTAGTGCACCAGCGCGTTGTGTTGAAACCAGGGCAGGATGTCAGCCAGGCGTGCCAGCTCGGCGGCGCGTGCGCTGCTGGCGGGCACCTCCAGTTGCGGCAGCGGGGCGTCACCGGCCGGCACCGGCGGGGCGTGGACCAACTGGCCAACCAGGCGCAGGCCGAACGAAGCCACCGTGCCGCTGCCGATGCACACGAAAGGCTGGTCGCGCGAGCAACCATCCTCGAACAACATCTCGGCGCCACCGACGCGCTCGAAGCGCGTGCCGGTGGCGGGCTCGATGCGAAAACCACCGCCGGCAAAGCGGGCTGCGAGTTCACTGCCGGCGGGCACGCCAACGAAGACCCCCTCGGCGCTGACCGCGCGCGGCAAGCGCAATGGCCGGGCCGCGCTGCCATCGTCGCCGCCGAGCGCCACATGGTGCGTGACCAGCAGCCTCAGCGCGCCTCCGGCCAAGACTCGCAGCTCCAACCCCAGTGCGTGCGGCTGACTGAGTGCGCGGCTGCACACCTCGATCAGCCCGCCCGCGTGTTTGTACAGCCAGCGGCAACACGCCGGCTCGACCGCGAAGGCCGACGGCACACCCAGCAGCTGCCAGGGGCCGCCATCGAGTTGCACAAAGATGCGTTGCCCCGGCGAGCGAAACAGCCCGAGCCAGCCGTGCACGGTGGACAGGAAGCGATTGATGCTGACGTGGCCCTGGGTCACCATCGAATGGAACACTCCGGCCCTCCAGACCGTTGACGTGAGGGCGTTCTCGTCGGGCACCAAATGTGCCCCGGTGCGCAGGATGTGGCCGTGCGGCCGCTGCACACGCAGCTCCTTGGCGCGCAAGGCAACATGGGTGTGCTGGCCGTGAAAGAACGACAACAGAGTCTGGCCTTCGCGTTCTTCATGCCGGCGCGCCGGGCCGAACAGCGCATCCAGCTCGACCGGCTCGAGGTCGAGCGTGGGCAGCAGCGGCGCGGTGGCGAACAGCGCGCGTGCCGCAGGGCGGCCCGTTGTCGCCATGCGGGGCCGCGCTGGCCTGGCTTCGGGCAGCGCCAGCGTTGCGTCGGCGCAGGCGAGATCCGCGGCCGCGGTGGCCGCAGCATGGTCGGCGCGAAAGTGGCCGAAGAAGCCGAGCTGGGCCTGCGCCTGCGGTGCCAGCGTCAGCGGCGCATCCTGGATCGCCAACAGCGCATGCTCGTGCTGCAGCCGCCGCGCCGGCAGGCCTTGGGCAATGCCCTGGAGCAGCCCACCGGCCCGAGCGACCAGGCCGTGCACTTGCAGCGCATCGGTGGCGAAGGCCACGCCGCGGCGCAGCGAACCGACCACGGCCCAAGGGTGGCGGCCATCGAGCGCCAGGTTCTGCCGCGCCGCCAGCACCCAGCCGTGACGGACATGCGCCAGCGGCGTCAGGTCAAGGTAGTGGCTCACATAGTGCTCATTGAGGCGAATCGCGGCGTAGGGCGACAGGCCGATGTCCTGCACCTGCACCAGGTCGATGGTTTGCGCCTGGGGCTTCAGGTTCTTCACCTGCACATGCCAGAACCAGGCCGGCGCTGACGCGGCCAGGCGCAGTTGCAGGTGCACCTGCAAGCCATGCCATTCGCCACGGGCGCTGTAGCCCGTTTTCCCCGGCTGCGGCACCAGCGGTGACAGGGGCCCGAGCAGGGGCGTGGCCTCGACCCCGCCGGGTACCGGGCAGCGCAGCCACAGATTGGCCGGCCCGGCCTCGACCTCGTTGCCGACGAACAAGTTGAGCGTCACGCCCTGGCAATGCAGGCGCCGCACCGAGCCGTTGGCCAGCAGCTCGACGCGCAAGCCGGCGGCGCTTGCGACCCGGCGCGGGCCAGCCGTGCGGGCGCGGCGGATCATGGCGCCTGCCGCCGCCTGAACACGAAGGGCATGAACGCGCTGGCACTGCGCAGGCCAAGCAAGCTGAGTGAAGGCATGGGTCAGTCTGAGTCGAGTTGGACGACTGCGGGCGCGTCGGGCAAGCGCAGTTCGCGGCCGTTGAAGACCAGCGCACGGCCGTTGTGCGACGCCCGCGGCAGGGCGCCGGCACCAGGCCACGCGAGGTGCATACCACCCTGCAAGCCGGCCAATGCGTGCGGCAGTTCAAGGCGCCAGCCTGTCGCGATGCGCAGCAGCCGATAGTCGAGCCGGCCGTACGGGGTGGACAGGCCGCTGACTTCGATATCGCCTTGCGCCAGCCAGTCAGGCGCGAGCCCGGCGCCGATGACCAGGCTGTGCTCGGCTTCGCGCTCTTGCGCAACGGTGGCTCTGCCGCTTTGCTCAACCCCCTCGGGGGGCTGAGCCCGCACCGAACGAGCGCCTGCGCGCTCGTGAGTGGCTGGCGAAGGCGTTTCGGCTTGCAAGACGAAAAGCGGACGACGTATTTCGTCGGCCTGGGGGCGCTCATAAGCGAAGAGATCGAGCGCGCTGCGGATGTAATCTGAAGCGACCCAGGCATGCGGCATGTCGCCCAGGAAGCGCACTTCGCGGCGGTCCGGCAACACCACCTCGGCCCACTGGTTCCAGCCGCGCGGGCGCTGGTGGTTGAAGAAGAAGCGCAGCATCGCGTGGGCGCGATCGGGCCAGCCCAGGCGCGTCAGCGCGCCCACCGTGCGCAGCTCGTAGGGCGTGTAGTCCTGCCAGGCGCGCTGGCCTTGCGCACGCGCGTTCATCTCCAGCCAATAGCGTTCGAAGGTGGCCCGCAGCAAGTCCGCCGGCACTTCGGCCTGCGCCGGGTTGAGCGCGATCGTGGTCGAGGTGGGGTCGAAGTCGCCGCGGTCGGCCGCGCCCGCGATGTGCTCGATGCGGTAGTGCGCGGCGGTGGCCGCGATCGACGCCACCAACTCGCGCTCGAATTCGTCGCGCGCTTGCGCCCAGGTCGTGGCCACGGCGGGCTGCCCCAGCGCCTGCGCGATGAGCACCGCATCCTTGTAGCCGCGCAGGGCCCAGAAGTCGTCCCAGTACGAATAGGCCGGCTTGTCCGAGTAGCCCTCGTGGCTGATCGACGCCGGCATCAGGCCGAACAGGCGCGCGCGCTCGGGCGTGCGGTTGGCGGCGCCGCGCTGGCTTTGGCGCAGTTGCTCCAGCCAGGCCGTCACGCGTTGCACCTGCGGCCAGTGGCGCAGCAGAAAAGCGCGATCGTGCGTGTGCCGCCAGACCTCCGCCACGGCATACAGGTATTGGCCATGACTGTCGTTCTCGGCCACCGGGTCGGCGCCGCGCTGGTCAACACAGCACGGCACCTTGCCGGAGGCAAAGATGTGGCCCGCGTACCAGTCGACATATTCGCGCGCGGCGTCGGCCTCGCCCAATTGCACCAGGCTGGCCACCATCATCGCGCCGTCGCGCACCCAACTGCGCGCGTAGGACCGCGTGCCGGGTTGCAACGCCGGGCCGTCGCGCGACATCAGGATGTGCGCCAGCGATGTGCGCAGGGTGTCGAAGATCGGCTGCGCGGCCGGCGGCAGGCGCAAGGTGGTGCGATTCAGCCGTTCGCGCCAACGCGCGGCGGCGGCGTCCATTCGCGCTTCGGTGCCGATGCGTCCCTGCCCCGTGAAACCCCCCGCACCCAGGCCCGCCGTCAAACCCAACACATGGCTCGCGCCGGGGGCCAGCTTGATGCGCCACTGCAGGGCGGCGCTGGCTTGGCCCTGGGGGTCGTGCAGCGCCCTGCGCGCCGGCGCCGCTTGCAGGGCGGCCAGGCTCACGCCGCCGTCAAGGCTCAAGGCCGCCACGCGCTGCGCCGAGGCGCTGAAGCGCAACGCGGGCCGGCCGTTCACCGCCAGCATCGCGCCGTTCCAGCGCAGCCGGCGGATCGGGCTGGCGCCGCCGGGCGTGGCCAGGAACTGCTGCGGCGGATTGACCTGCCAGGGCCTCACCGCCAGCATGAAGTTGAACGCCTGCGTGCGCGCGCCGGTGTTGCGCAGGCGGTAGCGCGCGAGCAGTTCGGGCGCGTCGCGCGGGCCGTCGGCGCCGGCCTCGATGTCGAGCGTGAACGCGGCGTGCCGCCAGTGCACGGCGGGCAGCGGCAGGTAGCCGTCGCGCAGGCTGTGCGTGAGCGTGACGCCGCTCCACGTGACCGGGCTGCCGGCGCCGAGCCAAACAGCCGGCTCCAGGCTGTAGCCGCCGCGGCCGACTTCGAGCGCGCCGTCTTCGCTGAGCAGCGCCGAGCGCGGACCGCCACCGTCAACACCCACCAGCGTCCAGTAGTTCTGTTCGCCAACGAAAGCCCGCGGCAGATCGCCGCGCGGCGCCTGCGCGGCCAAGCTGGCCAGCACCGCATTGGCGTTCGGCCACTCGGCAGCGCTGCGCAGTTCGACGCGCGGCCGCGCCGCAGGGGCGTGCCAACGGATGCGCAGATGCCGCGCCTCGCTCTCGGGCAGGAACAAGGCATCGAAGCCGCCGTCGCTGCCACGTACCCCGCGCAGCTTGCGCCAGCGGCGGCCATCGTGGCTGCCCAGCACTTCGTAGTCGAGGCCGCGCGGCGCCGCCGGCCAAATCGGGGCGAAAAACTTGAATTCGCGCGCCTGGCCGTAGTCCAGATCCAGGCGCAGCGCCGCGGCCTGCAGTCGCGGAGCGGGCCAGGGCTGCGGCTCGGGCGCGCGCTCGACCAGCGTGAGCCGGCTCAGGCACAGCGACTGCCTGCCGCCGTCGCGCCCGGCAGCGAGCACGAACTCGACGAACTGCGTTTGGCGCAGCGCGCGGTCGCCGGCCGGGCCCCACGCGAAGTCGATCTGGCGGCGGCGGATCTTGACGTCGGTGAGCCTGTTGGGCAGCGCCGCGTCGGGCCGGTTCGCCCACCACACGTTGTCGCCGCTGGCATCGACCAGCTTGAACTGGAAGTCGTTCGTCGCGCCGGCGCCCTTGAGTCGGGCGACGAGCTCGAAGCGCTGCGGCCAGCTCATGGGCAGGGCGCGCCGCATCACCCCATAGCCTGAGACGCCGGCAAAGTCGACATCCAGGCACAGGCTGCCGTCACGGTCTGGCCGCAGCGTGGCGCGCACCTGGTCCGACGCGCTGGCCGCCCAGGCTGAGGCGTCGCGGAAATCGTCGAGCACCTCGTGCCGCAGTGGCGCAGCCTGCACCGACACCGACACCGCGGCAACGCACAAGGCGAGCAGCAGACCACGCATCACTTCACGCTTCCCAGCAGCAAGCCCTGCATGTAATAGCGCTGCAGCACCAGGAACAGCAGCAGCACCGGCAACACCGTCAGCACCGAGCCGGCCATCATCAGCTCGGTGTCCTGCACATGCTCGCGCGACAGCCCGGCCAGCGCCACCGGCAGGGTTTGCAGGTCGCGGTCGGTGAGCACGATCAGCGGCCACATGAAGTCGTTCCAGGCCCCCAGGAACACCAGCACCGCGAGCGTGACGATGATCGGCTTGAGCAGCGGCAGCACGATCAGGGTGAAGATGCGCCACTCACCGGCACCGTCGATGCGCGCGGCGTCCAGCAGGTCGTCGGGGATCGACAGCGCGTATTGCCGCACCATGAAGATGCCGAAAACGCTGGCCAGCCACGGCACCAGCGCACCGGCGTAGGTGTTGACCAGCCCCATCTGCTTGAGCATCAGGAACAGCGGCATCATCGCCACCTGCCCCGGGATCACCATCGCGCCGAGCAACGCACGAAACAAGCGGTCGCGGCCCGGAAAGTGCAGCTTGGCGAAGGCGTAGCCCGCCGCAAGGTTGAAGGCCAGCGACAGCGCCGTGGCGCCACTGGCCACGAGCAGGCTGTTCAGCGCCTGGCGGCCGATGCCGCGCGCGGCGAAAAGCTCACGGTAGTTGGCTAGCGAGGCGGCCTGCGGCCACACGGGCGGCGGGTAGGTGCTCGCCTCGCCCGGCGCCATCAACGAGGCCGACACCATCCATGCCAGCGGGAACAGCGTGAGCGCCGCAATCAGCGCCAGCGCGGCATTGATCAGGATGGCGGGCAGGCGCCTG
>JANMYI010000472.1:0-1771 GCA_031381955.1 Burkholderiales bacterium | reverse complement strand
CGTCATGCAGAACCTGCCGTTCAGTGGTGACCTTCAGTGTGCTGCCATCGGGCAAGCGCACATGTGCGTTGGCTTTGGTCGCACCGCCAAGATCAAGAATCTCGCCGCGGACGTAGCGCTCTACTTGAACCCACTGGTCGGCATCATCGGCGCGGTAGTCTGTTTCGGCGCTGACAAGCAATGGGCGCGAGAGAAACGCCGCCTGAACCCTGTATGTCACCCCGGG
The DNA here is from genome assembly GCA_031381955.1 of Burkholderiales bacterium. Taxonomy (GTDB): domain Bacteria; phylum Pseudomonadota; class Gammaproteobacteria; order Burkholderiales; family Burkholderiaceae_C; genus Rubrivivax. The sequence continues at coordinate 1,545 of JANMYI010000472.1, read as the reverse complement.
AAGCACCTTGGTAGCCTTTTGCCACCGTTCCAGCACCTCACGGCGCTTGGAGTCCAACCTATCCAGCATCTCTGACACCAGTAGTGAATTCAAGTCGGCGAAGAGCGACGGCGCGGCTGCGATGGGTGCCGTTTCAATGACCAGCGAGCCCGACCGAAATGCAACATCCAGCGCACGCGGGTCAACTTCCCTGTTAGCCCCGCGCAGCAGCGAATTCACATCGGCCACAAAGTCAGCAGCGACGCTCAGACGAACTCTGTTGGACGACGCCTCATAGCCCGCAGAGACGTCGATCAACGCTATTGAAATGGCCTGTGCTTCCATGGCGGAACGATTGTCGGCAGTCCGAGTTCAAGGCGACGAGCGCCAAATTTCGCGGCAGCAGCTGCGCGCCTCAAACGCTGAACGGCGCCTGCTTCAAGAACGCCGCTGCATTGCCCAGCAAGAACAGGTTGGGCGACTGGCTGGCCGGCATGCCGGCACGCACGCGGTTGTGCAGGCCGGCGTAGCTGCCGGCAAAGGCGCCGTGGTTCCAGACCTTCAGCAGTTGCTCAGTGAAGGCGCCGTTGTGGTCGCCGTCCATCGAACTCTGGTTGTCCTGGCAGCCTGAAATCAGCATCACCGCCGGTTTGAATTTCCCCACCAGGGTGGTGGCGTGGGCGGCTGCGCCCACCTGAGCCAAGGCCGTGTCGGGGTCGACAAAGTCCTTGCCTGCGGCGGCCGCCACATCGGCTTGCAGCTTGTCGTAGAAGTCCTTGTGCAGCGCATAGACGCGGCGCGCCACGGCGTCGGGCATCAGCTTGACGCGCTGCCCGGGCGGCGGCGGCGGCGGCGGCAGGTCGCGCGTGACGCTGCCGCTGTGGCAACTGTCTGACAGCACCAGGATGCGCACGCCCGCGGCAAAGCGGCTCAGTTCGAAATACAGCTCGTCGTCGATCAACTGGCCGTCGTACAGGCACCAGGTTTCGTCCTTGCGGTCGGGCTCGTCGCCATTCGCGTCGGGCACCTGGCCGCCGTGGCCGGAATAGCTCATGAAGAACAGGTCGCCGGCCTTGAGCGCCTTGGCTGCGGCGCGCATCGCCGCCAGGGCCTTGGCGCGTGTGGCCGATTTGGTGAGCAGCAGCGTGGCCTTCATGCCCTTGGCCTTGGCGATGGCGGCCATGTCGTTGGCATCGAATTCACAGGCGGCCAATGGGCCGTCCCAGCCACCGTATGCGGCGGCGCTGACCGCATTCAAACCGATGTGCAAGGACAGGGCTTTGGGTTTGCCGGCGGCAATGGTTTTGTTGGCCACGATGCGGTCTCCAGGTCGATGGGCAGCGGATGATGGTTGCGCCGCCGCGCCGCTGCCACCCCTAACAGGAGTTTGCAAGGGCATCGCCGTGCCCGCGCCGGCGCCTCACCGCCAGGCAAAAAACGGTTGGTCGAAGTGCGCCCCGCGCGGGGCGCGGCCCCCCACGCACCCCACGCGGGACGGGTACAGAAAACCCCCGGGGGGGGCGGCGAAGCAGATGTCGCCGATGGGCATGCGCAGCACCCGGTGTG
>JANMYI010000443.1:0-3551 GCA_031381955.1 Burkholderiales bacterium | reverse complement strand
AAGAACAACACCAGGCCAAGGTACATCAGCGCAGCCTGGTGCAGGCCTTCGCCCGCTTCAGCGAACTCGTTGGCCAGGATGGAGGTGATGCTGTTGGCGGCGTCGAACAGCGACAGGCCGTGAAACTGGTTCATGTTGCCGATGACGAAAGTGACCGCCATGGTTTCCCCCAGCGCTCGCCCCAGGCCCAGCATGATGGCGCCCACCACGCCGGCCTTGGTGTAAGGCAGCACGATGCGCGATACCACTTCCCAGGTGGTGGCGCCCAAACCATATGCTGATTCCTTCAACATGGGCGGCGTCACCTCGAACACGTCGCGCATCACCGCGGCGATATAGGGCACGATCATGATGGCGAGCAACACCCCGGCCGGCAAGATGCCGATGCCCACCGGCGGCCCGGCCACCAGTGCCGCCAGCGCCGGCACGGCGCTGAACAAGGCTTGCAACGGTGCCTGCACCCACGCGGCCAGCAAGGGGCCGAACACCAGCAGGCCCCACATGCCATAGACGATGGACGGTACCGCCGCAAGCAGCTCGACCATGGTGCCCAATGGCCTTTTCAACCATGCGGGCGCGAGCTCAGTGAGGAACAGTGCAATGCCGAAACTCACCGGCACGGCCACCATCAAGGCGATGAGCGACGACGCCAGCGTGCCGGCGATCAGCGCCAGGCCACCAAATTTTTCCTGGACAGGATCCCACTCAGCAGTCGTGATGAAACCCAGCCCATACTTCTCCAACGCCGGCGCAGCCCCCATCACCAGTGCGACCAGTATGCCCAGCAGCAGCAGCAAGACAAACCAGGCCGCCGCATGCACCAGCAGCGAAAACACGCGGTCGGCCCACGGCGCCACGCTGCGCCGCGCACCCACCGGCGCCGGCGTAGCGGTGATGTCCGCGTTGCTTGCGGACATGGCCGGAGCAATGATTGAGTTCACTTGACGAGGATGGCCTTGCCGCTCGAATCCTTGATCGACGCCCATTGTTTGCGCACCATGTCTTTCACTGCGGTGGGCAGAGGCACGTAGTCCAGATCATCGGCCATGGCGTCACCGCCTACATAAGCCCAATCAAAGAACTTCAGCGCTTGGCTTGCAAACGCCGGCTTGTCTTGCTGCTTGTGCATGAGTATGAAGGTGGCGCCCGTGATCGGCCAGCTGGTTTTGCCGGGTTGGTCGGTGAGGATCTGGTAGAAGCTGCGCGCCCAATCGGCACCAGCGGCAGCGGCCTTGAACGCGCTGTCTTCGGCACTCACATACGCGCCATCTTTGTTTCGCATTTGCACGTGGGACATCTTGTTTTGCTTGGCATAGGCATATTCCACGTAGCCAATGCTGTTGGGCAGGCGTTGCACGAAGGCCGACACGCCCTCGTTGCCCTTGCCACCGGTGCCGGTGGGCCACTTCACGGCCGTGCCTTCGCCCACGGCGGCCTTCCAGCTGTCGTTCACCTTTGACAAGTAGTTGGTGAAGATAAAGCTGGTGCCCGAGCCATCGGCGCGCTGCACCACGGCAATCGCGGCGTCGGGCAAGGCCACGCCCGGGTTCAAGGCGGTGATGGCGGCATCGTTCCACTTGGTGATCTTGGCCAGGTAGATATCGCCGAGCACCTGCCCGGTGAGTTTCAACTGCCCCGGCGCCACGCCTTTGATGTTGACCACCGGCACCACGCCGCCGATGACGGCGGGGAACTGCACCAACCCCTCTTGCGCCAACTCCTCATCCTTGAGCGGCATGTCGCTGGCGCCGAAGTCGACCGTCTTCGATTTGATTTGCTTGATACCGGCCCCCGAGCCGATCGACTGATAGTTCACCTTGATCCCGGTGGCCTTGTTGTACGCATCGGCCCACTTGGCATAGATGGGAGCAGGAAAAGTGGCACCGGCGCCGGTAATGTCTTGCGCCGCAGCGGCCAGTGGCACACTCAGCATGGCCAGCGCGAGCCAGGGTTTAAGGGTCTTGTTCATGGGCACTCCTTGGGTGAGACAAAAGCTCGAATGCCGGCACTGTAGGAAGGCTGTGTGACGGCTTCATGACATGCGTTGCAGGCCGAGTCATCAAATCGTCATTTGTCTTCAGCGACACTGCACGCCATCGCCCTCAACCTCAACCTCAACCCGACATGGATCGCGCGCTAAACATTCTGTTCCTGTGCACTCACAATTCCGCCCGCAGCATCCTGGCCGAGGCGCTGCTGAATCATCTGGATGGGCAGCGTTTTGTCGGCCATTCTGCAGGCAGCCAGCCCAAGGGCGCGCCGAATCCGCTGGCCTTGAAAGTGCTGGCCGCCGCAGGCATCGACATCACCCCGTTGCGCAGCAAGGGGTGGGACGAGTTTGCCACGCCCGCAGCACCGGCCATGGATGCGGTGATCACCGTGTGCGACCAGGCCGCCGGCGAAACCTGCCCTTACTGGCCCGGCCAACCGGCCACCGCGCATTGGGGCTACCCGGACCCGTCTGACACGCCGGGCAGCGAGGCGGCGCGCGAAGATGCGTTTCGTTTGACCCTGCTGGCGCTGCGGCGGCGGATTCAATTGCTGATCAATTTGCCGCCCGAGCAATTCAAGGGCCTGGCGTTGCAGCAAACCCTGCGCAGCCTGGCTCAGGAATGATGCCCCCACCGCTGGCCAGGGCCGTGCTGGCCGAAGCCCTGGGCACGGCGCTGTTGCTGGCCGCGGTGGTGGGGTCAGGCATCATGGCCCAGCGCCTGGCCGCGGGCAACGACGCCATCGCGCTGCTGGCCAACACCCTGGCCACGGTGTGGGCGCTGGTCGTGTTGATCGAGCTGTTTGGCCCCGTGAGTGGCGCCCATTTCAACCCCGTGGTGAGTTGGGCCCTGGTGCTCAGACACCAGCTTGAGCCGGCAAGGGCCGTGGCCTACACATTGGCGCAACTGGCTGGCGCGGTGGCGGGTGCGGCGCTGGCAAATGCCATGTTCGAGCTGCCGCTGCTGCATCTGGCCACCACCGTTCGCACCGGCCCTGGCCAATGGCTGGCTGAAGCCGTGGCCACCTTCGGGCTGCTGCTGGTGGTGCTGCGCGCACCGCCCGCCAAGGCATCCTGGCTGGTGGCCAGTTGGATCGGCGCGGCCTACTGGTTCACCGCTTCCACATCGTTTGCCAACCCGGCTGCGGCCTTCGGGCGCATGTTCAGCGACAGCTTTGCCGGCATCGACCCAAGCAGCGTGCCGGCGTTCGTGGCGGCGCAGGGGCTGGGCGGCCTGCTGGCACTGCTGGCCCACAGGCTGCTGGCCAAACCGCAGGCTTGATGTGCGTGGTTGATCTCAAGCAAATGTGGCTCTGCCACTTTGCTTGCCTCCGCGGGGGGCGAGTCTGGGCGCAGCCCGGCCCTGGGGGCTCGCTCAACCCCCTCAAGCGCCCAGTGTGGCCGCCAGCCTTTGTGCGCAGGCCTGGGCCTGGCCGGCGATCTGTGCCTCGACCATCACGCGCACGACGGGTTCGGTGCCTGAGGGCCGTATCAGCACCCGGCCGCGCGCGCCGAGTTCTTCTTCCACGGCGCGCACTTCAAGCGGCAGGCGCTGGTTGCG
>JANMYI010000426.1:0-5595 GCA_031381955.1 Burkholderiales bacterium | reverse complement strand
GCTTGAGTTTCCGCTCTGGGACCCGCAATTCCTGCTGCCCACGGCGTTTGTCTGGGGTTTCGCATTGGGCCTGCCAGGTCGAACTGAAGTGGCGCTTGAGCGCCACGTGCCAGCGTTGCGACCGGTGTTGCTGGCCGGTTTGGTCTTGGCCCTGGGAGCCGTGCTGGCGTTTGGCGACTTTGTTCGCGCGTTCCAGTTGGCCTATGCGGTGGACCGTGGTCTGCCGCTGCAACAGCCACTTGCAAAGGCGCGCAGTTCAGTGCTGTTTGCGGCCTATGCAAACTGGGTTGATGCCACCGAGCGTCAGGCCGGCAGCGAAGTTGCCAAGCAGGCACGGCATCACCTCATCGACCGCAAACTCATGGCTGCATGGGCCGCGGCATTGGCCCGTGAAGGGCACCATGCCCAGGCCTTGCACGTGGCGCAGCGGCTGCGTGAATTTTGTGCGGCCAATGCAAGCCTTCAAGCCGTGGCTTGCGAGCGGGCAGCCGAATTCGACGCTACGCCGGCCGGCGCCGACGCGACGGGTGTTTTGGATTGGCATAGCCTGAGATGAGAAAAATTCACGCGGGCCGCCCCTAGCTCTAGGGGCAAGACCTACCCTTTCCGCCTAGACAGGGGGTTGTTACGGTCACTTACACAGTGCATCCTTCACTTGCGGTCAAGCGATGACTGGGCCTTCAATGCGGGAGGACAGAAACGGGGCCGGTTTGTACGGAGTCTTTGTTTAACTTTTTTGAGGGATGTCACCATGCTGAATCTGATCCAACAATTTCTGAAAGACGAAGACGGCGCTGCCGCCATTGAATACGCGCTGATTGCCGCGCTCATCGCCATGGCCATCGTGGTTGGTGCCACCGCGTTGGGCGGCAGTATCAATTCCTTCTTCAGCGGCATCGCTACCGATTTGAATGCCATCGTGTCCTGAGTTGCCTAAGAACAGGGTGACCCCTTGGCTGCGGGGCAGTTGGGGATCTCCAGGTGTCTAGGTATCTAGGCAATGTGACGACCGGGCCGAAGCCCGGTCGTTGCTTTGTGGTGGCACCTGCGCGTTGCGAAGGGTGTGAGCCGTCGATTGAGCGGTTGACTCCCCTTCGGCGGCCTTTGGCGCAACGAGACCAGCCACCATGACGGCATCTGTTTCTGCCGCGCTAGGTCTGCTCCTCTTGGCGGGATTGTTGGCCGCTGCGTGCGTGACTGATTGGCGTCATCGGCGCATTCCCAATTCGCTTCTTGCGGCTGGTGCGGTCACGGGCCTGGTGTGGCAAGCACTGGCGCGGCATGGCGGCGGCTTACTCGATTGCCCGCACCCCGGCGCCGTGGGCCTGGCCAACAGCGCAGCAGCAGGTGTCGTGATGCTGGTTCTCGGCTTTGCGCTGTGGAAGCTCAAGCTCTTTGGCGCCGGCGACGCCAAGCTGCTGGCCGTGGTGGCGGTGTTCCTGGGCCTGCGCAGCGTGCCGGTGGTTTTGTTGGCCACGTTGGTGGCCGGAGGCGTGCTGGCACTGGTCAGCCTGTCTCTGCTTTCGCTGCGCCTGCGCTTTCAGGCCACTGCTGTGCCCACCCCTAACTCAGCCCCCGCGAGCGCGGGTACTGGCTTTTCCGCTTATCGTTTACCTTATGCCTTCGCCATCACCGTGGGCAGCCTCGCGGTGGTGGGCATGAACTACAAGGATTGCTGGTTGCACTAGGGTGCGCGGGCCATACTGCGCATCAACCTCGGGGACGGAAACATGAAAAACACGCGCGCAATCATCGTGTTGGTGCTGGCGGTGCTGGCCGGCCTGGCGGCGGTGGTCATGGCGGCAAAGTGGCTCAACCAGCGCGGCGGCGGTGGTGCCCAACTGGTAGTGGCCGCACGCGACCTGAACCTGGGCCAGCCGCTGGAAGCCACCGCACTCACGTCAGTGTCCTGGTCTGCCGCCGTGCTGCCCGATGGCGGCTTTCGCGACCCGAAAGAGCTTGAAGGCCGGGTGCTGAAGACCGCGGTCACGCGCGGCGAACCCATCCTCGAATCCAAGCTCGCCGCCAAGGGCAGCAAGGGTGGCCTTTCGGCCGTCATCGGCGCGGGCAAGCGCGCCATCACGGTGAAGGTGAATGAAGTGGTGGGCGTGGCCGGCTTCGCGCTGCCGGGCAGCCATGTCGATGTGATGGTTCACACCACGGTCGATGACGAAAGCAACAAGCGCAACCAAGGCGCGGCGATGTCGAAAATCGTGCTCGAACGCATTCTGGTGCTGGCCATTGCGCAAGAGGCCAGCCGCGACGAAACCAAGCCCAAGGTGGTGTCGGCGGTCACATTGGAAGTCACGCCCGACCAAGCCGAACTGCTGGATGTGGCCCGCAGCGTGGGCAGCCTGTCTTTGGTGCTGCGCAATCAGCTCGACACCCAGCCCACGCACAGCATGGGCATGAGCAAGTCGGACCTGTTTACCACCAATCCGGCAGCCAGTGCGCCGCCCGCGCCGGTGGCGGTTGCGCCACCCAAAGCCGCACCCGTGAGGCGCGTGGTGGCCGCGGCGCCCAGACCTGAACCGCCCAAACCTGCGGCCCCGCCGCCCGAGGCCAAGCCCGATTTGACGAAGATCGAAGTCATTCGCGGCGTCAGCCGTTCGACGGTGGAGATGTGATGAAAGTGCCAACCACAGTTTCCACACGTCGCGGCAGGGTGCTGGTGCAGGCAGCCCTTGGGCTTTGCCTGGGCCTGGTGTCTCAAGTGCCAGCGCAGGCGCAAGGCGCGGCGAATATCCAGGTGGTCGAGTCTGGCGCCGAAGTAGCGCCGCCCATCACGCTCACCGTGGGCAAATCCACCCTGGTACGCCTGCCAGCGCCGATCGAGCGCATTTCGCTGGGCAACCCGGCGGTGCTGGATGTCACCCTCACCGGCACGCGCGAGCTTTACCTGCTGGGCAAGACCTTCGGCTCTTCTAACGTGATGCTGTGGCGCAAGGGCGGGCAGGTCACGGTTCTTGATGTCTCGGTCACCATCGACACGGTTACCTTGCAGCGCCAGATCGAAGCCATCTTGCCGAATGAAAAAGGCATCGTCGTGCGTTCGGCGGCCGACTCCATCGTGCTGGCGGGCGTGGTCAGCAGTTCGGTCAAGGCCGACCATGCAGTTTCGGTGGCTGAAGGTTTTGCGCGTGCCTTTGCGCGGCCGGTAGCAGCGGGCGCGGCCGGCCAGGGCGTGGGGGCGGGCGCCGCTGCCGGGGCTGGCGGGGGTGGCGCGGGCAGTGGTGCCACCTCGCCGCGTGTCATCAACCTGATGGCCATCGCGCAAGCCCAGCAAGTGATGCTGGAAGTGAAGGTGGCCGAAGTCTCGCGCACCTTGCTCGACCAGTTCGGCATCAGCCTGAACATTGGCCGCACCTTCGGCGGCATTCATTACGGGCTGCTCACCTCGCAATTGCAAGACGTGTTTGGCAGCCTCGTGGCGCGCAACTCGCGCGGCTCTTCGGCCTCGGTTGACGCCAAGCGCGACGATGGCGTGGTGAAGATCCTGGCCGAACCGAACATCGTGGCCGTCAGCGGGCAAGAAGGCAGTTTCCTGGCCGGCGGAAAGGTGTTCATTCCGGTTGCACGAACCGGTGACGCCGGTGGCGTGACCATCACCCTGGAAGAGAAGGAATTCGGCGTCGGTCTGAAGTTCATGCCCGTGGTGCTGGATGGTGACGTCATTCACCTGAAGGTGTCGCCCGAAGTTTCAGAACTCACCCGCACCGGCAGCCCCTTCACCACCGTAGGCGGTGCCACGGCGGTGCTGCCCAGCTTCACCACGCGCCGTGTGGCCACCACCATCTTGCTGCGCGATGGGCAGAGCATGGCCATTGCCGGGTTGATCAAGAACAACGTCACCGAAAACATCAGCCGCTTCCCGTTCCTGGGCGACCTGCCGGTGCTCGGCGCGCTGTTCCGCTCCACCGAATTCCAGACGGACCGCACCGAGTTGCTGTTCGTCATCACCGCGCGGCTGATCAAGTCCCTGCCCGGTGACGTGGCCCTGCCCACCGACGGTTTCGTGCCGCCTTCGCGCCTTGAAATGATCCGCGACGGCAAGCTCGAGGGCTCGGGCCGGGCTGAAGTTCCCGACGGCGGGCGCAAGGCCAGCGCGCCCAAGGCACCTGCAGACAACCTGCAATTGAAGTGAGGCCCACACCATGATCCGCACCCCTGTCGTTCCTTTGAGTTTGGCTGTGGCTTTGCTGAGCGGCTGCATGGCAACCAGCCCGAACCTCGACCAGGCCTTTGGCCAAAGCGTGCGCCATGCCGTGGCGCTGCAAACCTTGAATCCCACGGCCGGGCGCGACACCGCGCTGCCCGCTTTGGCCGATGCCCAGGCCGCACGCAACACGCTGGCCAGGCAGCGCGACAGCTACAAGAGCCCGCCGTCCACGTTCAACGTTATCGGCGTCACGGCAACCAGCGCCGGGCAATGAGGAGGGCTCGGCATGCGTGCTTTCGTTCCCACGTCACTCCGCCGTGCGGTGCAGCGCGGTGCGATGGCCATCCTGGCGCTGATGTCACTGCCCATTCTGTTTGGCTTCGGTGCCCTGGTGGTCGATCTGGCGCGGCTGTTCGTCTACAAGACTGAAATCCAGAATGCGATGGACGGCTGCGCGCTGGCCGCCACCTCGCCGTTGACCGGTGTCAACGACCCGAATATTTTTGATGTCGCGCGCGCCCATGCCCTGGCCACCATGGACATCGCCCGCAATGGCGTTGCCACGCGCACGGCACAGACGGTGAACCGGCTGCACTTCCAGAAAGACAATTTCGTTCTGGCCGATGTGACGGTGGAATTCAGCACGGCGTTGTCAGGCCAACCCTGGGTCGCTGCCACCTCGACCAGCTTTGCCGGCATCACGCCGGCAACGGCCAAATATGTTCGGTGTACCTACCACGACGATGGCAATGCACTGTTCTTCAAGCCGTTGTTGAGCACGTTTGTCAGCGGCGTGAGTTCAACGGCTTCGGTGTCGGCCGATGCGGTGGCCAAGCTCGGGCATGCGCAGAGCACTTGCGCTTTTCCGGTGGCGCTGTGCATCGTGCCGGGTGCCACCGCAACTACGTCACCGCCCTGGGGCCTGGTCGTTGGCGCACGCAAGGTGTCGGTGAACAACCCAGGTTCAGGGTACGGCACGGGCAACTACGGCTGGCTCGACTTCACTCCGCCAGCGGGGGGTGCATCCGAGTTGCGAGCATTGATCACGGGCAACGGTTCCTGCAATGTTGTGGTGGGTGCTACCGTCGGCCAGCCAGGTGTCGTCAGCACTTTGGAATCGGCCAGGCCCTCAATGGGGTTACGCGCGTCCAGTATCACAGCGGCGGCCACTACGGGGCCTGCCAAGGGGCCACGCCCGGCTTCGTCCACCCCGGCCATCAAGCCCGGGGTGTCCCACGCCAGCGTGACCTGCTCAGCGTGCAAGAATTTTTTCGATCGCATCGGTTGCCAAAGTAGAAGTGTCGCGCTGGAGTGTGTGGTGCAGCGCCAGAAAACGGTCTTGCAGAGCGGCTATTTTCGCAGGCTCGTGGTCCATGGCGTCAAACCATTGCAGCATGGCGTCGCTCAGGGCCTGGGGCGTGGCCTGGTCCTGCAAC
>JANMYI010000415.1:0-2998 GCA_031381955.1 Burkholderiales bacterium | reverse complement strand
GAGCGGGCCGTGCGCGACGCTGCCCAGGCCCCTCGCGACACGGCCCGCCTGGCCGAAGGCCCCCCCGCGCGCGCTGCTGCGCCGGCCGCGCCGCGGCACGACACCGCCACCCTGGCACGCGCCGCCGCGCAGCCGCCGCTGCTGCGCGCACTGCTCGCTGCCGTGATGAACGCGCCAAGTTCGCCCGGGCTGGCTTGGCAAGGCCCCGGCATGGCCGCACCCACCTTGCCCGAAGCGCGCGCGCGCGAATGGCTGCAAGGTCTGGCCGCTGCGACAGCAAATAAGTGGGCGCCGGCTTCGGCTGAAAGTCGCGCAACGGATGGAGGCGCGATCGCGATACTGTGGCTCGATGCCCAGGGCTTGTGGGTGCAGGTGGTGATCACCGCCCATCAAGCCCATTGGCTGCCGCGTGATGGCCCTGCCTGGGTGGCACCGCTCAGCGCCGCCGAATCCCTGCGCCTGCGTACCCCCTGAGCCGAATCCTGGCGCTGGCTATGATGGTCGGTTGCCCTGCAAAGACCCCATGCCCGACCGAGCCGCCTTAGAGATCCCAAAAGAAGCCGACGCCATTCGCGTGCGCGGCGCGCGCACGCACAACCTGAAGAACATCGACGTCGACATTCCGCGGCGCGCGCTGGTGGTCATCACCGGCCTGTCGGGTTCAGGCAAATCGAGCCTGGCGTTTGACACGCTGTATGCCGAAGGCCAGCGCCGCTACGTGGAAAGCTTGAGCGCCTACGCGCGGCAGTTCTTGCAGTTGATGGACAAGCCTGACGTGGATGTGATCGAGGGCCTGAGCCCGGCCATCAGCATCGAGCAAAAGGCCACCAGCCACAACCCGCGTTCCACCGTGGGCACGGTGACCGAAATCCACGACTACCTGCGCTTGCTCTACGCCCGAGCCGGCACGCCGCACTGCCCCGACCATGGCGTGCCGCTGGCCGCGCAAAGCGTGAGCCAGATGGTCGATGCAACGCTCGCCCTGCCCGCCGAGACGCGCTTGCTGGTGATGGCCCCGGTGGTGCGCGACCGCAAGGGCGAGTTCACCGAACTCTTTGCGCAGATGCAGGCCAAGGGTTTTGTGCGCTTTCGCGTGGGCAGTGGCGGCGAGCCGGGCGCGGTGATCGAAGCCGCCGATGTGCCCAAGCTGAAGAAGAACGAGAAGCACGACATCGACGTGGTGGTGGACCGCCTGCGCGTGCGCGAAGGCTTGCAGCAGCGCCTGGCCGAAAGCTTCGAGGCCGCCCTGGGCCTGGCCGAAGGCCGCGCCGTGGCGCTGGAACTCGACAGCGGGCGCGAGCACAAGTTTTCGCAGCACTTCGGCTGCCCGCTGTGCAGCTATTCGCTGCCCGAACTGGAGCCGCGGCTGTTCTCGTTCAACTCGCCCATCGGCGCCTGCGCCACCTGCGCCGGGCTGGGGCAGGTCACAGCGTTCGACGTGCAGCGCCTGGTCGCCTTTCCCTCGCTGAGCCTGGCCGCTGGCGCCATCAAGGGCTGGGACAAGCGCAACCCCTATACCTTCAGCTTGATTGAAAGCCTGGCCAAGCATTACGGCTTCGAATTGGACACGCCGTTCGACCAACTGCATGAGCCGCTGCGCCAGGTGCTGTTGCACGGCTCGGGCAGTGAAGAGATCGCCTTCGCCTACAGCACCGAAAGCGCCGGCGGCAAGCGGCGCACGGTCAAGCGCATGCACCCCTTCGAAGGCATCGTTCCCACCTTCGAGCGCCGTTTTCGTGAGACCGATTCACCCACCGTGCGCGAGGAACTGGCCCGCTACCAGGCCGCCGCCCCGTGCCCGCAGTGCGACGGCACGCGCCTGAAGCGCGAAGCGCGCCACGTCTTCTTGCCAGGCCTGCCTGGTGAGACAAGTGAGGAAGGCGGCGAGCCCATCTACCGCCTGGAGCACCGCACCCTGGCGCATGCGCTGGCCTACTTCGAACAGCTCAGCCTGCAAGGTGCGAAGGCCGAGATCGCCGACAAGATCGTGCGCGAAATCCGCTCAAGGCTGAAGTTTTTGAACGACGTCGGCCTGAACTACCTCAGCCTGGACCGCAGCTCCGACACGTTGTCGGGTGGCGAAGCGCAGCGCATCCGCCTGGCCAGCCAGATCGGCAGCGGCCTCACGGGCGTGATGTATGTGCTCGACGAGCCCAGCATCGGCTTGCACCAGCGCGACAACGAACGCCTGATCAGCACCCTGCGCCGGCTGCGCGACCTGGGCAACAGCGTGCTGGTGGTGGAGCATGACGAAGACATGATCCTGGCCGCCGACCATGTGCTCGACCTCGGCCCCGGCGCCGGTGTACACGGCGGTTTTGTCATCAGCCAAGGCACGCCGGCGCAAGTGGCGGCCGATGCAAACTCGCTCACCGGCCGCTACCTGGCCCACACCCTGAGCATCGCCCTGCCGGCCAAGCGCCGCCGCCTGCAAGACCACGCCGATCCTCAGGTGATTCGAATGGATAATTCGCGCGGCAACAACCTGCGCGGGGTGACGGTGAACGTGCCGGTGGGCCTGTTCACCTGCGTCACGGGCGTGTCGGGTTCGGGCAAGAGCACGCTGGTGAACGACACCTTGTATGCCGCGGTGGCGCGCAAGCTCTACCAAAGCCACGCCACGCCGGCCGAGCATGAAGCCATTGAAGGGCTGGAGGCGCTGGACAAGGTGATCAACGTCGACCAAAGCCCGATCGGCCGCACACCGCGCAGCAACCCGGCCACCTACACCGGGCTGTTCACACCGATGCGCGAACTGTTCGCCGAGGTGCCCGCCGCGCGCGAACGCGGCTACGGCCCGGGGCGCTTCAGCTTCAACGTCGCCGGCGGGCGCTGCGAGGCCTGCCAGGGCGACGGTGTGATCAAGGTGGAGATGCACTTCCTGCCCGACATGTACGTGCCCTGCGACACCTGCCACGGCGCGCGCTACAACCGCGAGACGCTGGAGATCTTCTACAAGGGCAGGAACATCACCCAGGTGCTGGGCATGACGGTGGAG
>JANMYI010000343.1:0-2254 GCA_031381955.1 Burkholderiales bacterium | reverse complement strand
CATCACAGCGCTAAACTCACAACGCACTCTGGAGCAAGCAAACATGGACACCGCCAACCTCCTGGCCATTGACACCCACACCCACCTGGAGGTGTCATGCCGCAACCCGTTTGACAACTATGGTGAGGAGTACGACCGCGCAGCCGACAAATACTTCCGCTCCAGCCGCCGGCCGACGATGGACGAGACGATCGCGTTTTACCGTGAAAAGAAAATCGGTTTCGTCAACTTCACCGTAGACGCCGAATCGCAAATGGGCCGGGCCCGCATCACCAACGAAGAAATCGCCGACGCCGCCGCCGCCAACAGCGACATCATGATTGCCTTTGGCAGCATCGACCCGCATAAAGGCAAGATGGGTGGTCGCGAGGCGCGCCGCCTGGTGGAAAACCACGGTGTGAGGGGTTTCAAGTTTCACCCCACGGTGCAGGGCTTTGAGCCGGCCGACAAGATGGCCTGGCCAATTTACGAAGTGATCAACGAACACAAGCTGCCCGCCATCTTCCATAGCGGCCACTCGGGCATCGGCAGCGGCATGCGCTGTGGTGGGGGCTTGCGCTTGCAAAACAGCAACCCCATGCTGTTGGAAGACGTGGCGATCGACTTCCCGGACATCCAGATCGTCATCGCCCACCCGAGCTGGCCCTGGCAAGATGAAGCCCTGAGCCTGGCGCTGCACAAGCCTAACGTTTGGATTGACTTGTCGGGTTGGAGCCCGAAGTACTTTCCGCCCCAGCTCATCCAATACGCCAACACGCTGCTCAAAGACCGCATGCTGTTCGGCAGCGACTACCCGCTGATCACGCCCGAGCGCTGGATGAAAGACTTCGACGAAGCCGGCTTCAAAGACAAGGTCAAGCCTCTGATCCTGAAAGAAAACGCCAAGCGCTTGTTGGGCTTGAGCTGAAGCTGGCCAAGGAACACTGATGAACACCTCGCGTCTTCTGCCCCTGCGTTTTTTGCCTATGACCGTGGCGCTGGCCGCACTCAGTGCCTGCGGCCCCATGCCCAGCATGCCCAACTTGACCAACCTGCCCAGGTTGTTCAACAGCACCGCGCCCAAGCCCAGCCAGGTGGCTGACGCCGCCAAGGCCTGCGCCGCCTTGGCCGGCCACAGCGCCTTGAGCAACGTGCGCATCACCGAAGCCACGCTGGTGGCCGCGGGCAGCCAGCGGGCGCGCGAGGCCGGCAGCAACCGTGAAGTGGGCGAGCCGCTGCCCGAGCATTGCCTGGTGCGCGGGCGCATCGACGAACGCACCGGCGCCGACAACAAGCCCTATTACACCGGCTTCGAATTGCGCCTGCCCAGCGCCTTCAGCGGCCGGCTGGTCTACCAGGGCGGTGGCGGCAACGACGGCGTGCTCAACAACGCCGTGGGCCGCAACACCGGCGCCCTGGGTTGGGCCGACCACGGCCTGGCGCGCGGCTATGCGGCCGTGTCCACCGACGCCGGCCACCAGTCGCCCGGGCCCGAATTCGGCCTCGACCCGCAGGCGCGCATCGAGCACGCCTACCGCGCGCATGGCCGCACCGCGGCCACGGCCAAGTCACTGCTGGCCGGCTACTACGGCCGCCCGGCGGATCGCAGCTACTTCGTCGGCTGCTCGGGCGGTGGGCGCCAGGGCATGATGTTCACGCAGCGCTTCCCCGACATGTTCGACGGCGTGGTGGCCGTGGCCCCGGCGATGCGCGTCTCAGAAGGCGCCACCATGGCCGCAGCCTGGACGGTGCAACGTTTCATGGAAGCCGCGCCCAAGGGCACTGACGGCAAGCCGGTGTTGGCGCAGGCCCTGAGCGACGCACAGCTCAAGCGCGTGGCGCAAGAAATTGTTGACCGCTGCGACGCCAAGGACGGCCTGGAAGACGGCCTGGTGAACGACACCACGTGCAGCATCAATGTGCACGCCCTGCAATGCCCCAGCTCCACCGAAGGCTGCCTCACTGAACCCCAGGCCAAGGCGCTGGATGCGGTGATGGCCGGGCCCAGCAATTCACGCGGCGCGTTGTACTTTGGCTGGCCGTGGGACCCGGGCATGGCTGACGCCGGCTGGCGCGCCTGGACGCTGGGCACCGCCACACAAGGGGCACCCAACGCGCGCCACATCACGCTGATGGCCGGTGCCCTGGGCCATGAATTTGTGACGCCACCCGACCCCACACTGACGACGCTGAACTTCAATTTCGAACGCGACCCGGCACGCATGCAGGCCTTTCACCGCGTCTACGACACCGCAGACGATGTGCAGTTGCAGGG
>JANMYI010000331.1:0-5844 GCA_031381955.1 Burkholderiales bacterium | reverse complement strand
ACGACCTTGACGCCGCGGCGCAGGGTGAGGTTGCGAAGTTGGATCAAGGTGTTTGCTCAGTTGAGCGAGTCAAAGGTGGAAAAAATCAAAAGCCAAGTTCGCGTTGGTGGCGAACGGCCAGGATGATGGCGATGCTGTCGTCAAGCCTGTAGCGCACGACAAAGCCGCTGTCACCAAACGAGATGGGCCATTCGCGGTATTGAACATCCAGCTCGTCTGTCGGCCTGCCCATGCCAGGTTGCAAAGCGATGACCTTGACACCCGAGCGAATGGCTTGCACGGCACGCACTGCGGCAGCGGGGCTCTTGCCAGCCAGAAATTGATGCAGGCGCTGCACGTCGCGCAGCGCGCGCGGTGACCAAACGAGCCGCGCCATTCAAGTGTGCGCAGCAGGCGGTTCGGCGTCTTGCCCAGCTTCGAGTTTGGCCAACCACTCATCGGCTTCTTCACCGGTGAGGTGCATGCCATTGGCCTGGTATTCGTTCCAGGCGGCAATGGTGTCTTGCCGGAACGATTCGCGCTTTTCTTCGCGCTCAACGTATTGGCGGATGGCCTCGCGCATCACCCAATGCGGGCTGCGCTGGCGCGCATCGGCCAGGCGTTTGACGCGCTCCTTGATGTCGGGCTCGATCTTGATGGCCACTGGGCGTGGGGCGGCGGCGTTGGCGGCGGTCATGTTGGTGTCTGAGTATCAACTGGTATTACCTTAACACACGAGCGCGCAAGTGGCGGCGTTTCAGGTGCCACCAGGCAGGGCCATCTGTTCCAGCAGCAGCACCTGCTCATCGCCCGCGCTGGTGCTCAACCACAGGGGCGACAGGGCAGGGAAGGCGGCCTCGTAGTGGGCCTTCTCATGGCCGATTTCCAGCACCAGGGCGCCCCCGGGGTGAAGGTGATCTCTGACGTCATGAAGCAGCGGGCGGATGAAATCCATGCCGTCGGTGCCACCGGCAAGCGCAAGCACCGGTTCAGCACGGTACTCGGCAGGCAGGGCGACCATCGACGCCGTGTTCACGTACGGCGGGTTGCACAGGATCAGGTCGAAGCGACCGGGTGCTGCAGCCAGGCCGTCGCCCTGGTGCAAGGTGATTCGTTGCGCTAATTCGTGGCGCGCCACGTTGCGCGCCGCCACCGCCAGGGCACCGGCGCTCAGATCCGTGGCCATCACACTGGCTTGCGGCCAGGCCAGGGCGGCCAGCACGGCCAGGCTGCCGTTGCCGGTACACAGGTCGAGCACGCGGGCCGGGCCTTTGGGCAGCCAGGCATCGAGCGTACCTGCGGCCAGCACTTCAGCGATCAGCGAGCGCGGCACGATGCTGCGTTCATCGATGAAGAACGGCACGCCTTGCAGCCACGCTTCGCCGGTGAGGTAGGCGGCCGGCTTGCGGGTGCGAATGCGCTCATCGACGAGGGCCATGATGCTGGCAATTTCCGCCAGCGACAGGCCGCGCTGCGCCACGCCATCCAGGTCATCCAGCGGCAACCCCAGGCGCCACAGCACCAGCCACACCGCTTCATCGAACGCGTTGCTCGTGCCATGCCCAAACGAAACGCCCGCCTGTTCGAGGCGGGCGCATGCGCGCTCGATGATCTCGATGAGCTTCATGTCAATAGACGTTCCAAGGTGCCGCGGTAGATGTTCTTCAATGGTTCGATGCTGGCCACCGGCACGTATTCGTCCACCGCATGGATGCTGGCGTTGATGGGGCCGAACTCCACCACCTGGGTGCAGATGCGCCGGATGAAGCGGCCGTCTGAAGTGCCGCCGGTGGTGGACAGTTCAGGCGTCAGCCGGTGTGCTGCTGAATGGCCTGGGTTAACGCTTCACTCAAGCTGCCGGGCGGGGTGATGAAGGTCTCACCACCCAGCACCCAGGCAATGGTGAATTCAAGGCCATGGCGGCGCAACAGTTCTTCAACCCGCTGCTGTAAGCCCGCTGCCGTGCTTGCGCTGCAAAAGCGGAAGTTGAAATCGATCACCAACTCGCCGGGTATGACATTGCCCACGCCGGTGCCGGCGTGGATGTTGCTCACCTGCCAGGTGGTGGGCGGGAAGAAGGCGTTGCCAGCGTCCCACTGGGTGGCGGCCAGTTCGGCCAGCGCGGGTGCGAACTGATGGATGGGGTTGCGCGCCAGGTGCGGGTAGGCCACGTGGCCCTGCACGCCGCGCACCGTGAGCTTGCCCGACAGCGTGCCGCGGCGGCCGTTCTTGAGCATGTCGCCGAGCTGCTTCACCGAGGTGGGCTCGCCCACGATGCAGGCATCTAACCGCTCATTGCGTGCCTCGAACCATTCCACCATGCGCAGCGTGCCGTCGAGCGCAGGGCCTTCTTCATCGCTGGTGAGCAGGAAGTGGATGCTGCCGGCATGCTGCGGCTGGGCGGCGGCGAATTCTTCGGCCGCCACCACCATGGCGGCCACCGATGTTTTCATGTCGGCCGCGCCGCGGCCATGCAGCATGCCGTTGCGGTGGCTGGGCACGAAGGGGTCGCTGGCCCAGCGTTCGATCGGGCCGGTGGGTACCACGTCGGTGTGGCCGGCAAAGGCCACGGCCAGGCCGGGGCGGGCACCCACACGGCGTGCCATGAGGTTGCTCACGCGCGCGCCCGCCGGACCGCTGGGCAGGTGTTCGCACACAAAGCCGGCGCGTTGCAGGCGCTGGGCGATGAGTTCCTGGCAGCCGGCGTCGTCAGGCGTGACGCTGCGCCGCGCGATCAACGCCTCAGCCAGCCTGAGGGCTTCGCTCATCGGCGCGCCCAGGGCATGGCCGGGTTGGCGTTCTTGTCTTCAGGGTGCACGTCGAGCGTGATGTCGGTGAAGGTGGCGGTTTCGGATTCCTCGGCCTTGGGCGCAGTGGTCTTGGCCGGCGCGGCTTCGTTTTCAAGCCGCCACATCAGGTTGGTGGGCGAATCGGCATGCGCCATGCCTTCATCGCGTGTGATCGCACCGCTGTTGATGAGCCGGGCAATCTCTTGCTCGAAGGTGATGGAGCCTTCGGCCATGGACTTTTCCATCGCCTCTTTCACCTGTTGCAGGTCACCGCGTTCGATCAGTTCGGCCACCAGCTTGGTGTTGAGCAGCACTTCCACCACCGGCACGCGCCCGCCCACGGTGGCGCGCAGCAGCCGTTGCGAGACGATGGCGCGCAGGCCCGAGGCCAGGTCGCTGAGCAAGGCCGGGCGCGATTCGGGCGTGTAGAACGACAGGATGCGGCCCAGCGCGTGGTAGCTGTTGTTGCCGTGCAGCGTGGCCAGCACGAGGTGGCCCGACAGCGCATACGAGATCGCCGCCGTCATGGTTTCGCGGTCTCGGATCTCGCCGATCAAGATGCAGTCGGGTGCCTGGCGCAGCGCGTTCTTCAGCGCCACCTGCAAAGACACCGTGTCACGCCCCACCTCGCGCTGGTTGACCACGCTTTTCTTGTTGCTGAACAAGAACTCCATCGGGTCTTCAATGGTGAGGATGTGGCCCGTGGTCTGCTGGTTGCGCCATTCGAGCATGGCCGCCAGCGTGGTGCTCTTGCCGGTGCCGGTGGCGCCCACCATCAAGATCAGGCCGCGCTTTTCAAGCACCAGTTGCGCCAGCAGGTTGGGCACACCGAGCGAGTCGAGCGCGGGAATGTCGTAGGGGATGCAGCGGAACACCGCGGCAATGCTGCCGCGCTGGCGAAAGGCAGAAAGCCGGAAGCTGCCCACCCGCGCCACGCCGATGGCCACGTTCAACTCGCCGGTGTCGTCGAGCTCTTCAAGCTGCTGCGGCGTGAGGATTTCTGACAGCAACTGGCGCGGCTGCGCGGCGGTGAGCAACTGGTCAGACAGCTGCATGATCTGGCCGTTGATCTTGATGAGGATCGGCGTGTTGGCCGACATGTACACATCGGAAGCGTTCTTCTCGGCCATCAGCCGCAAGACCTTCTCCATGTTTCCGCTCATCCAGTGCTCCTGTGTTGCCGGTGGTTAAGCCTCAAGCCCGCAGCAGTTCGTTGATGCTGGTCTTGGACCGCGTTTGCGCATCGACCCGTTTCACGATGATGGCCGCGTACAGGCTGTACGGCGTGCCGTCAGCGCATTTCTTCGGCAGGTTGCCGCTCACCACCACGCTGCCGCTGGGCACGCGGCCGTAGCTTATTGCGCCGGTCTCACGGTTGAAGATGGGTGTGCTTTGGCCAACGTAAACGCCCATGCCGAGCACCGAGTTTTCTTCAACGATCACGCCTTCCACCACTTCGCTGCGCGCGCCGATGAAGCAGTTGTCTTCAATGATGGTCGGGTTGGCCTGCAAGGGTTCGAGCACGCCGCCGATGCCCACGCCGCCGCTCAAATGCACGTTCTTGCCGATCTGTGCGCAAGAGCCCACGGTGGCCCAGGTGTCGACCATTGTCCCTTCGTCAACGTAGGCGCCGATGTTCACAAAAGAGGGCATCAAGACCACGTTCTTCGCAATGTAGCTGCCGCGCCGCGCCACCGCCGGCGGCACCACGCGCACGCCGGTGTCGCGCATGGCGGCTTCGTCGAGGTGGGCAAACTTGGTCTGCACTTTGTCGAAAAAGCCCAACTCGCCGGCACGCATCAACTTGTTATCACTCAGCCTGAAGCTCAGCAGCACGGCCTTCTTCACCCATTGGTTGACGCGCCACTGGCCCACGCTTTCGCGTTCGGCCACGCGCAGGTGGCCGTTGTTCAGATCTTTGATCACGCGTTCCACCGCAGCGCGCACCTCGGGCGCATTGGCGGGGGTGATCCTGGCGCGCTCTTCCCAGGCGTGGTCGATGACGGCTTGCAACGGGTGGGTCATGGGGTGTCTCAAAGTGAACGGGTGTAGGCAGCGATGCGGCCGGCGGCTTCAACGCATTCGTCAACGCCGGCCACCAGGGCCATGCGGATGCGGCCGGCGCCGGGGTTGTGGCCGTGGGCCACGCGGGCCAGCAGGCTGCCCGGCAGCACGGCCACATTGTATTGAGCCAGCAGCCCCAGGGCGAAGGCGACATCATCATGGCCGGGCACACCCGCCCACAGGTAGAAGGCGGCGTCGGGCAAGGCCACGTCGAGCACCGGCGCCAGCATGGGCGTGACGCGCGCAAACTTCTGCCTATACAGCTCGCGATTCGCCACCACATGCGCTTCATCGCCCCAGGCGGCAATGCTGGCGCGCTGAATGGGTGGGCTCATGGCGCTGCCGTGGTAGGTGCGGTAGAGCAAGAAGGCCTTGATCAGCGCGGCGTCGCCGGCCACGAAGCCTGAGCGCATGCCGGGCACGTTGCTGCGCTTGGAAAGGCTGGTCAGCACGATCAGGTTCTTGAAGTCAACGCGGCCCAGGGCCCGCGCGGCTTGCAGGGCGCCCAGGGGCGGCTCGTCGCGAAAGTAAATCTCCGAATAGCACTCGTCGCTGGCGATGACGAAGCCGTATTCGTCGCTCAACTCGAACAAGCGGCGCCACTCGGCCAGCGGCGCCACCGCGCCGGTGGGGTTGCCGGGCGAGCACACATACAACAACTGCGTGCGGGCCCAGGTGGCGGCGTCGATCTGGTCCCAATTGGCCGCGAAATTGCGCGCAGGGTCGCTGTTGGCAAAGGCGGTCTGCGCGCCAGCCAGCAAGGCCGCGCCTTCGTAGATTTGATAGAACGGGTTGGGGCAGACCACGGTGGCACCCGGGCGGGTTGGGTCCACCACGGTTTGAGCCAAGGCAAACAGTGCCTCACGTGAACCGTTAACCGGCAGCACCTGGGTGGCCGCGTTCAGCGCCACGCCGTAGCGGCGCTGCACCCAGGCCGCGCAAGCTTCGCGCAGGGCCGGTTCACCGGCCGTGGCGGGGTAGTTCGACAGACCGGGCAGTGCTTCGATCAAGG
>JANMYI010000315.1:0-1941 GCA_031381955.1 Burkholderiales bacterium | reverse complement strand
AGGAGGCGGAATTCCAGGTCGAAGTCGCGCCGCGTTTGCGCGGCCTTGAGCCAGTGCGCCAGCACCGTGGGGCGTTCGTCGGGGTGGATGCTGGCGGCCCAGCCGCGGCCCAGGTTGCCCGCACTGCTCAGGCCGGACAGGGCTTGCCAGCGCTCATTCGTGTAGACGCAGCCCCCGGCCGCATCGGCATAGAACACGCCGTGCGGCGAGCTTTCGCTCAAGGTGCGAAAACGGGCCTCGCTGTCGGCCAGGTCGCGTGCAGCGGCCTGCACGGCCTGCATGGCGCGCCGGCCTTCAAGGGCCTGCACCACCGCGCAAGCCAGGTCGCGCAGCACGCTGCGCTGTGCCTCGGTGAGCCGGCGCGGCTGGCGGTCAATGACACACAGGGTGCCCACCACGGCACCGTCGCTCATGCGCAGCGGCGCACCGGCATAAAAGCGAAAGCCGGGCGCGCCCGTCACGAACGGGTGCCTGGCAAAGCGCGCATCGGCCCGGGCGTCGTGCACTTCCATCAAGTCGCCGCTGGCCACGGTGTGGGCGCAAAAAGCCAGGTCGCGTGGGGTTTCCTGTTCGCCGGGCAGGCCGACATTGGCCTTGAACCATTGGCGCTCAACGTCGATCAGGCTGATCAGCGAAATCGGCACCCCACACACCGTGCTGGCCACGCGTACCAGGGCGTCGAGCTCGGGCTGGGGTTCGCTGTCAAGGACCTCCAGCGCGTGCAGCGCGGCCAGGTCTTGCAGTTCGTTGGGGCGCGTGGGCGAGGGCGTCATGGCGGGCTCTTCAGCGCAGGTTACCGGTGTGCCCCAGGCTGTAACGCCCCGGCTGCGGCCACACCGTCAGGCCATGCGGCTCGCGGCCGACCTTGATGCGATCGACCGCACCGCTGTCGGTGTTGAAGCGGTAGACCTCGTTGTCGTAGCGGCCGCTCAGCCACAGCCATTTGCCGTCGGCGCTCACGTTGCCCATGTCGGGGCTGCCGCCGCCGGGAACGGGCCAGTTCTTCACCACCTTGGCCGTGGCGAAGTCGAGCACCGAGACGCTGCCCTGGCCCTTGGGCTTGCCGCGAATGACGTTGCTGCCGCGGTTGGCGATGTAGAGCTGGCGCCCATCGCGGCTGGGGTACAGGCCGTGCGTGCCCACGCCGGTTTCGATGAAGCCGGTTTGCTTGAAGGTTTCGTTGTCCACCACATGCACGCCATCGGCCATCATGTCGGCCACGTAGTAGGTGTTGCCGTCGGGCGAAATGCGCACGTCCTGCGGCATGCCTGGCGTGGTGCAGATTTGCGCGCCCAGTTGCGCCGGGTCGGGCACGAACCTGGGCTTCTTGCCGGGCTTGGCGATGACGGCCAGCGCATCGGGGCGATTAAAGTATTGAGATAACTTGATGGTGGCCAGCACCTTGCGGTTGACCAGGTCGATCTTGGTGACGGAGCCGTTGAACTCGCAGGTGAACACGGCCGTGCGTCCGTCGAGCGCGAAGTCAGCGTGGTTGATGCCGGCGCACAGCGGCGTGGCAATGGTGTAGGCCAGCTTCAGCGTCGCTGGGTCGCGGAAGTCGAGCCGCTTGTAGGCCTCGGCCACGACAATGGCGTACTGGCCGTCGGGCGACCAGTACATGTTGTACGGGTCGTCCACCGCGATGTTCTTGACCGGCTGGGCGGTGAGCGGGTCAATCGACGTCAGGCTGCCATCGGTGCGGCCTTCGGCATTGTTGGCCACCCACAGCGTCTTCAGGTCGTAAGACGGCACCACGTGCTGCGGGTGGATGCCGACCGCGAATTTGTGCGTCACCTTCAGCGTGGCCGGGTCGATCACCGACACCGTGTTCTCGCCGCGGTTGGGCACGTAGATGCGCTCCAGCGCGCCGGCCACGTTGGCGCTGAGCTTGCTGGCCGTGGTTTCGCTGTAGACGTTCAACGGGTCCGGCTGGCCGGGCAT
>JANMYI010000267.1:0-2125 GCA_031381955.1 Burkholderiales bacterium | reverse complement strand
ACGCCGCCCAGGTGCACCACAGCATCCACACCCGCCAGCAAGGGCAGCACCGCGGTGGCGTCTTCCAGCGCGGCGGGCATCACTTCCTCGCCCGCGGCCGCGGCGCCCATGGCCTGCTGGTCAGACAGCCGCAGGGTCTGGCAGTAGGCCTTCAGGCGCGGCCGCAGCTCACGCCCCAGGTGGCCGGCAGCGCCGGTGAGCAGCAGGCGGTTGAAGCGGATGGTGGTGGCGGGTGTGGGCAGCATCAGGCTGAAGGTGGGGTGTGGGGTATAGGGTGGGCAGGCTGGCGGGTGTCAGGCTGCCGCAAGATCGCATGCGGCCGGCCACGGGCATTTTGTCGTACAACCTGCCTTGAACCCAACCGTGCTTTCGCGCCCAGCAACCTCGCCCGCGCCCTGAAAAAAGGAACCTGAAGATGACCCCCAACCGCCTGCGCCAACTCTGGGCTGCCGATCAAACCGCCGTCAACGGCTGGCTGGCCATTCCCGACGGCTTTGCCGCCGAGGTGATGGCGCACCAGGGCTGGGACACGTTAACGATTGACATGCAGCACGGCGTGATCGACTACCCGGCCATGCTGGCCATGCTGCAAGCCATGTCGGCCACGCCCACCATGCCCGTGGTGCGCGTGCCGTGGCTGGAGCCCAGCATCGTGATGAAAACACTCGACGCCGGCGCGCAGGCCATCATCTGCCCCATGGTCAACACGCGCGAAGAGGCGCAGCGCCTCGTTTCGTATTGCCGTTATGCGCCGCAGGGCGGCCGCAGCTTCGGGCCCATCCGCGCGGGCCTGGTGCATGGCGCCGACTACGCCAGCCAGGCCAACCAGAGCATCGTTGTCTTCGCGATGATCGAAACCGCGCAGGCGCTGGACAACCTCGATGCCATCTGCTCGGTCGAAGGCCTGGACGCCGTCTACATCGGCCCGTCCGACCTGTCACTCGCCCTGGGCTGCAAACCGGTGTTCGATGATGTCGACGCGCCGGTGGCGCAGGCCATCGAACACATCCTGGCCCGGGCCAGCGCACATGGCATCAAGGCCGGCGTGCACAACGGCCGGCCCGATGTGGCGTTGGGCCGCGCGGCCAAGGGTTTTCGCTTCGTCACGGTCAGCTCCGACGCGCGCATCCTGGCCGCCGGCTCGCAGCAGATTTTGAGCGCGATGCGAGCGGGCAAGTGAGGGTGGGCCGTGTGCCGCCTGGAGGGTGATTGGATCAAAGCTCTTGGTGCAGTGCACAGCGCATACTGCGCCCGTTCACGGAGACGTTATGGATCCCCTCAAGCCAGAAGGCACCGCTCACATTCTGAGGCTCATGGTTGATCAAGTGCCCTCAATGCTGGCGTATTGGGGCGCTGACCTGCGCTGCCGCTTCGCCAACCACGCCTTTGCGGTATGGCTTGGCGTTGACCCGAATGCACTGGTTGGGCAGACCATCCAGTCGCTGCTCGGGCACAAAGTCTTTGCCGTGAACGAACCCTATATTCGCGCTGCGCTGGGCGGGCAGCTTCAATGCTTCGAGCTTGATGTGCCGGGCCCGGGCGGCGTGCGGCGGCACAGCCTGGCCCACTACATCCCGGATACGGTGGATGGGCAGGTGGTGGGTTTCACCGCCCAAATCACCGACGTTGGCCTGCTTAAGCAGGCCCAAGACGGCTTGCGTGCCACCGTGACGGCCCTGAAGGCCGAAATCTCGCAGCGGCGTAGCGCCGAACAGGCCCTGGGCGATGCCAGGCAAGGCCTGGCCTTGGCCTTGGCCAGCATCGAAGCCGGCTTCATTTCCGCCGACCGCCAGGGCCGCGTCACGAGTTTAAATTCGGTGGCGCAGGAAGTGACTGGATGGGCCCCGGCCGAAGCGTTGGGCCAGAGCCTTTGGCGTGTGTTCGAGCGCGAAGACCGGCCGCAATCCATGCTGGAGCAGAACCCCGTGGACGTGATGTTGGCGCAGGGCACCACGGCGCAGATCGTGCATCGCGTGGTGGCCATTGGCCGGGGCGGGCGCCGCACGGCAATAGAAACGCGGGCCGCTTTGACCTACGGGCAAGACGGCAAGCCCGACGGCCTGGCCATGGTGTTCCGCGACATGACCCGCTTGCACGCCGCCGAGGCCGACTCGCGCCGGCTGGC
>JANMYI010000196.1:0-1553 GCA_031381955.1 Burkholderiales bacterium | reverse complement strand
GGCCGCGCTCACCCTGCGGCTCGACGAGCAGCCGGGCTCGGTGCAAGCCGACCCGATGCGCGTGCGCCTGCTGCTGCGCAACCTGGTCGACAACGCGTTGCGCCACAGCGCCGGTGCGCCCATGCCACCCGTGGTGGCACTAACCATTGACGTGAGTGGCGAAGTGCAATTGATGCAATTGAGCGTACGCGACTTTGGGCCTGGTGTGGCCGAAGAGCATTTGGCGCATCTGGCCGAGCCGTTCTACCGCGTTGACAGCGCACGGCAGCGGGCGACGGGGGGTATCGGCTTGGGCTTGTACTTGTGCCGGTTGGTGGCTCAGGCGCATGGCGGTGAGTTGCGCATTCGGCGCGCGCAACCGGGGCTGGAGGTCACGGCCGCCTGGCCGGTCGGCCCTCTACCCAAGTCATCGCTCGGCGGCCCAGGCGCAAGGCCGAACGTAAGCATCCAGGCGCGCACCGCGCCTTGATCGGGCGCAAGCCGGTTTCAGCTTGATCAGGCATCTTGTGGCCGAAGGACTGAAATGAACGAACCGACCACAGCGCGCATGCTTTTCAACGTGATGGCCACGCACCTGGGCGGGCAAGCCAGTTTGGCGTCACTTGGCGCTGTCAATGCCGCGTAGCTCCCACCCCGAATGGCACCGCAGCGACCGCATCGGCTGGCTGCGCGCCGCCGTGCTGGGCGCCAACGACGGCATTGTTTCAACCGCCAGCCTGGTGGTGGGCGTGGCGGCCGCCAGCGCCGCGCCGAACAGCGTTCTGTTGACCGGCGTGGCCGGGCTGGTGGCGGGCGCGATGTCGATGGCGGCTGGCGAATACGTGTCGGTGCATTCGCAGGCCGACACCGAGCAGGCCGATCTGGCGCGCGAGCGCGCCGAGCTGGCCAACGACCCGGTGGCCGAGCAACGTGAACTCGCGGCCATCTACGTCACGCGCGGCCTGGCGCCCGCGCTCGCACAGCAGGTGGCCGAGCAGTTGATGCAGCACGATGCGATCGGCGCTCACGCACGCGATGAACTCGGCATCTCGGCCACGCTCGGTGCGCGGCCGGTGCAGGCCGCGCTGGCATCAGCCGCCAGCTTCGCCGTCGGTGCGGCGTTGCCGCTGGCCGTGGCGTGGCTGGCGCCGGCGCGCCACCTGATGCTCT
This sequence comes from Burkholderiales bacterium, assembly GCA_031381955.1. Lineage (GTDB taxonomy): Bacteria > Pseudomonadota > Gammaproteobacteria > Burkholderiales > Burkholderiaceae_C > Rubrivivax. The sequence continues at coordinate 404 of JANMYI010000196.1, read as the reverse complement.
GGGTGGCGGTGATGTCGCTGGCCTTCCTGGCGCTGCTCGGTGTGGTGGCGGCGCGGGCCGGCGGCGCGAATGTCACGGCCAGCGCCGTGCGCGTCACCTTCTGGGGCGCACTGGCGATGGCCATCACCGCCGGGGTGGGTTCGCTGTTCGGGGCGGCGGTTTGAGCGTGCGGGTTCGCCGACTCGTCATGCCGTCGGTACCGCGGTGAACAGCCCGTTCGCGCCGACCCCGGCAGGCCGCACCGACGACCCGAGCACGGCCGACACTGCCCACGTCGCGCGCGCACTGGGCGCCGACCTCGCGCGCGGGCTGAGCGCCGCGGAGGCCGGCGCCAGGCTGGCGCGAGACGGCCGCAACGAGCTGCGCGGCACGCCGCCGCTGCCTGCCTGGCGCCGCGTGCTGGC
>JANMYI010000194.1:0-2214 GCA_031381955.1 Burkholderiales bacterium | reverse complement strand
CCTCCAAGCCGATGGTGCTGATCCACGGCCTGTGCATGAGCGACATGCATTGGCACGCGGCGCCACGGCAGGCGGCGCAAGATGCACCGGCCGTGCCCGGCCACAGCGAAAGCCTGGCCGCCGCACTGGGCACCACCGCGCTGTACCTGCGCTACAACTCCGGGCTGCATGTCTCGCACAACGGGCGCGAACTGGCGCAGCGCCTGGAGCAACTGGTGCACGACTGGCCCACACCGATCACCGAACTCAGCTTGCTGGGTTTCAGCATGGGTGGCCTGCTGGTTCGCAGTGCCTGCCACCACGGTGCGCAGGCCGGCATGCGCTGGGTGGGGTTGCTCAAGCATGCCGTGTTCCTGGCCACGCCGCACCATGGTGCGGCGCTCGAACGTGCCGGTCACTGGCTAGACGGCGTGCTGGGCAGCAGCGCCTATTCGGCGCCGTTCGGCAAGCTGATCCAGTTGCGCAGCGCCGGCATCACCGATCTGCGCTACGGCCATGTGCTGGACGACGATTGGCTTGGGCGCGATCGCTTCCGCCGCACGCCGGACCGGCGCACCCCCGTGCCGTTGCCGGCGGGGGTGAACTGCTATGCCTTGGCCGCCACGACGGCAGCGCGGCGCAGCCCACTGGCCGAGCGACGGCTCGGCGACCGGCTGGTCAGCGTGCCCAGCGCGCTGGGCCAACACGATGATGCGGCGCGAACGCTTGGTTTTGCCAAGGCCAGGCAGGCGGTGATCCACGGCATCCACCACATGCAAGTGCCGACCCACCCGGCCGTGCTGCGGCAGCTCCTGGCGTGGTTGGCGCCGGCTTGAGTGCGCCGGCGCCGGCGTTAACGATCGAAGATACTGGCCGGCCACCCGACGCCCTCGGCTTGCGCAGGCCGTCCTGATGCGTGTCTTGTTGCCCACGCCGTTGCACAAGCAGACTATTCTCGAACGTTGTATACGAGCAGTGGCAAATCAATTCGAAAACGCCGCAATCCCCGTGATTGCCCGGCCCAGGATCAGTGCATGGATGTCATGCGTGCCTTCGTAGGTGTTCACCACCTCCAGGTTCACCAGGTGGCGGGCGACGCCGAATTCGTCGCTGATGCCGTTGCCGCCCATCATGTCGCGCGCCACGCGGGCAATGTCCAGCGCCTTGCCGCAACTGTTGCGCTTCAGGATGCTGGTCACATCGGTTGAGGCGGTGCCGGCGTCTTTCATGCGGCCCAGTTGCAGGCAGCCCTGCAGGCCGATGGCAATCTCGGTGACCATGTCGGCCAGTTTCTTTTGAATCAACTGGTTAGCGGCCAGCGGGCGGCCGAATTGCGTGCGGTCGAGCACGTACTGGCGCGCGCGGTGGTAGCAGTCTTCCGCCGCACCCAGGGTGCCCCAGGCGATGCCGTAGCGCGCGCTGTTCAGGCAGGTGAATGGGCCCTTCAGGCCGCGCACATCGGGGAAGGCGTTTTCTTCGGGGCAGAACACCTGGTCCATCACGATCTCGCCGGTGATGCTGGCGCGCAGGCCGATCTTGCCGTGCACCGCCGGCGCTGACAGGCCCTTCGCGCCCTTGTCGAGAATGAAGCCGCGAATCGCGCCTTCATCGTCTTTGGCCCAGACCACGAAGACATCGGCGATCGGCGAGTTGCTGATCCACATCTTCGCGCCACTCAAGCTGTAGCCGCCGGCCACCTTGCGCGCGCGCGTCACCATGCTGCCCGGGTCTGAACCATGGTTGGGTTCGGTCAGGCCGAAGCAGCCGATCCATTCGCCGCTGGCCAGTTTGGGCAGGTACTTGCGCTTTTGGGCCTCGGTGCCGAACTCGTTGATCGGCACCATCACCAGCGAGCTTTGCACGCTCATCATCGAGCGGTAGCCGGAATCGACCCGCTCCACTTCGCGCGCGATGAGGCCGTAGCACACATAGTTCAGGCCGGCGCCGCCATAGGCCTCGGGGATGGTGGGGCCGAGCAGGCCGAGTTCGCCCATCTCGCGGAAGATGGTGATGTCGGTCTTTTCGTTGCGAAAGGCCTCGATCACCCGGGGCTGCAGCTTGCCCTGGCAGTAGGCGGCAGCGGCGTCGCGCACGGCGCGTTCATCGGCGCTGAGTTGATTGTCGAGTTGCAGCGGGTCAGCCCAGTCGAAAGAGGCTTTGGCGGTGGCCATGGTCAGGGTTCCTGGAAATGTGAAGGAAAGACAGGCTTAGTCTGGCACGACCGCGGTGACTTCG
>JANMYI010000174.1:0-9030 GCA_031381955.1 Burkholderiales bacterium | reverse complement strand
GGGCGGGCCGGATCAATACCGCATCCGCCTGTCGCGTGCGCCCGATTCAACCAAGCCGGTGACGGTGGTGATCGACAGCGTGGACACGCGCGCCACCTATGGCCGCACGGCCAACTTCGTGACGCAGGTGAACGTGGGCCCCGCTGGCGAGGCCGATAGCGACGACACCAAGACCAGATTGGTGTTCACGAACCTGAACTGGAGCACCCCGCAGCTCGTGAGCGTGAGCGCCATCGACGACGGCTTCAAAGACGGCAACGACACACAAGTGTTCGCGCCCGACCTGCAAACCGTGAACAAGATTCGCGGCCCGCTCATCATTGAAGGCGCCGCCGGCGCCGGCTCGCTGAGCCTGCCGCGGCCGCTGATGCTGCCGTGGGAGCTGAGCATCCTGCCGCCCGACGGCACGGTGCAAGCCTTCACCGCCGGCAGCGGCGCCGGCGCCATCGAAACCATGCGTGTGCTGGCCAGCGACCTGGCCGGCGTGATCACCCGCCTGAAGCTTGAGGATTCCACCTTCGAAACGCTCGAAGACCTGGAAGACCTGACGCTTGAATTGAGCCAGGGCCCAGGTACGGGCGTGGTGCTCAATGCGCAGCGCCCGCAAGACAAGTTCGACCGCTTCTGGCTGATCCTCAGCGCCATTCCGGTCGCCGGTTCACCCAGCCTGGTTGAACTGAAGCTGCAAAACCCCAGCGTGGTGGACCCGAGTTCGCCTGGCGTCACCGCGCCGGGGCTGGCCTCGGCCGTTGACCCCAGCCTACGCACCACCTTCGCCATCACCCAGCTCAGCGACAACTTCTTTGCCGACGAGCGCGAGCAGGTGGATTACCTGTTCATCTACGACACCGACAGCGTGGGCAAAGACAGCGGGCGCCTGACTTCGGCAGACGGCGCGGTGCAGTCGTTCGCCTCGGGGGGCGCAAGCGGCCCCGACAGCATGGTGGTGGAAGCCGCTGCGCTCGACGCCGTGCGCCGCCTGCTCATCCAGAACGAAAACAACCCCGCCGCCACCCTCATCGGCAAACGTCTGGAAATCACCACGGACGACGACAACACCCCCGGCAACGGCATTGGCCGGGCGTGGCTCATCGCCGGCATCACACCCCCCGTGTTAGGCAGTTCGTTCAGCACGCTCACGCTCACCCGCGTGGCGGGCAGCGGCAGCGCAGACCCCAACGAGCGCAGCGAATTCCGCATTGCCGGCGGCGACACGCATGGCCGCATCACCGGCTTTGGCATGGGCTTGAACACGCTGTTCAACGGCCGCCCGCAGCCCGGCGGCATCAGCTATGGCGACATTGAAGTGGTGGACGTGAGCCTGGGCCGCGGCGACGACACCGTGGTGGTGGACTACGCCAGCAACGCCGAAGACCACACCACCAAGCGTTCCGCTGACTTCTTCACCCTCACCACGCTGGACACCGGTGCCGGCGACGACACCGTGACCATCCGGCTGCAAGCCGGCGAAGACGGTGACTTCTCGGCCAACCTGAACACCGGCAACGACAACGCCGATGCCAGCGGCTCCACCGTGCCGGTGGTGCTGTTTGGCTGGGACGGCAACGACACACTCAAGGGCGGCGACGCCAACGACATCATCTTCGGTGACCGTGGCCGCGTGGACTATGTGCAAACGGTGCTGACCGACACCGACAAGAACCCCATCACGCCCAAGCTGCCGATCAACCAGATCGTCACCCGCCTGGGCCACACCGTGGACGCCAACCCGGTGAACCCGCATGTCACGGGCTCGACACCCACGTCGCTGAGCGACAGCGTGAACACCTTGCCGGGTGGCAACGCCTTGGTGGGCCTGAGCGTGCAAGCCATTTCGCCCAAGGGCAAGGTGCAGTTCCGCACCATCGTGGCCAACGATGCGCACACCATCACGATTGACCGGCCGTGGGACGCGCAGCCGGTCTTTTCAAACGCTAACCCGGACAAGAACTACTACTACCGCTACTCGGCGCGGCCTGATGACCAGACCGACGGCGTCTTCCGCGGTGCGCGGGTGGTGGTGTCGGTGGATGAAAGCACCGGCGGCGTTGACGAGATCGATGGCTTTGGCGGCGCCGACATCCTGATCGGCGGTGCGGCGGGCGACACCCTTCGCGGCGGCGCGGGCGACGATATCGTGGCTGGCGACTCGGCGCGGCTGGACTACGCGGCAGACGCACTGGTCGATAGCTTGACGCGCCTTAGCCTGCTGCAATCCACCGCCCTGGGCGTGGGTGGCATCGACACGCTTTCAGGCAATGCCGGCAAAGACATCCTGATCGGCGGCGCACTAGGCGACTTCATGTATGGCGATGACGCCAACGCTGCTGCGGCCGCCACCGATGGTGCTGACTACCTGATCGGCGACAACGGCGAAGTCAGCTTCGCGCTGGGTGTGCTGACCAAGCTGCGCAGCACTGATTCAAGCAATGGCACGGGCGGCAGCGACACCATGAGCGGCAACGCGGGTGGCGACTTCATGCTCGGCGGCGTGGGAGGCGACACGCTTTACGGCGACCGCTCCGTGCCAACCGCCGTGACCATCACCAACGATGGCAATGACGTGATGCTCGGCGACAACGGCACGCTGGACTTCAATTACTCGGAAACCTCAGCGCTGGGTGACGGCAACCTGGCCACGCTCGACTTGGTCACCAGCGAGATCAATGCGGCCCTGGGTGGCGCAGACACCCTGTCCGGCAATGCCGGCGCCGACATCATCTTGGGTGGTACCGGCGGCGACACGATCTACGGCGACGACGCCACAGCCAGCTCCGCCGCCAGCGACGGTGCCGACTTCCTGATGGGCGACAACGCCATCGTGCTGCAAATGGCTGGCCGAGTGGTGCGCTTGACCACCACCGACGCCACGGAAGCCAGCGGCGGCGCCGACACCCTCAGCGGCAACGCCAAGGGCGACTACATCCTCGGCGGCGTCGGCGGCGACACGATTCATGGCGACGCGGTGGCGCCTGGCGTCAATGACGGCAACGACAAGATCCTGGGCGACCAGGGTGTGTTCGAGTTCAGCTTGAGCGCGGCGCCCTATGACGGTGACCCGTTAACCCTTGACCGCATGCGCACCACCGACACCGGCCTGGGCGGCGCAGACACCATCAACGGTAACGCCGGCGACGACATCATCCTCGGCGGCGCGCTGGGCGACTTGGTGCACGGCAACGGCGGCGACGACCTGATGCTGGGCGACTTTGGCAGCATCAAGCTCGGCAGCGTGACTGTGACCAAGCTGGGTGCGGCCGTGGCATTCAAGGAATACGCACTCGACCTGACCACCACCGACGATGCGCTGGGCGGCATCGACACGGTCTATGGCGATGCCGGCGAGGACGTGATGGCTGGTGGCGCCCTGGGCGACAAGCTCGATGGCGGCACCGGTGACGACCTGATCTTCGGCGACAACGTGGCGCTGGATCGCAAGGGCGCGTTCCTCCTCAACGACTTCAGCAACCCGCGCTTCAGAACCGTGGCCTCGGTGCTCTACAACGGCGACGGCAGCGTGGCCACGGGCACCGTGGCGCAGAATTTCCCGACGCCCATGGGCACGCCAAACTGGGCGAACTGGGAGATCACCCTGCTCGATCACGACGCCGCTGCGGCAGCGGGCAGTTCAGGCAACGACTACATCGCCGGCGGCGCCGACGACGACCAGGTCTTCGGCCAGTTCGGCAACGACACCCTTCAAGGCGATGGCGACATCGACTTTGCCGCGGGGGCGGTCACGGCCAGCCGCAATGGCGTCAATGCTTTGGTGTTGACACCTTCGTACGAAGCCCCGAGCGATGGCGACGACTACATCGAAGGCAATGCCGGCGACGATGTGATCTTCGGCAACCTGGGGCAAGACGATCTCATCGGCGGCAGCTCGAACTTGTTCAGCCTGACGCTGCGCAGCCAGCGCCTGGATGGTACGGACCGCATCTTCGGCGGTGCCGGCACGGAACTGCTGCGCAACGAAACCGGCAACGTGCTGGATGAAGGCGATACCAGCCATGCGCGCGACGCCGACATGATCCTGGGCGACAACGGCAACATTCTGCGCGTGGTGACCTCCGGTGTCGGCGCAGGAGCTTCCACGGCGCGTCAGTTCACTTACGACAACGCCAGCTACGGCACCCTGAAGATCGTGGTGCGTGCGGCCGACTTGATCTCGACCGACTACACGCCTGGGCGCATCAGTCTGACCGCCAACGGCGGCGACATCGGCGCCGGTGACGAGCTGCACGGCGAGTCGGGCGACGACTTCATCTACGGCATGAGCGGCAACGACGTGATCTTCGGCGAAGGCCAGGACGACGACCTGATCGGCGGCTGGGGCCACGACTGGATCAGCGGTGGCACCGGTGACGACGGTGTGGTGGGCGACGACGGGCGCATCCTGACCAGCCGCAACGGTTCAATCGAACTGCTCAATGGCGTCACCGCGCCCAGCGTGCTGATCCACATCAGCACCCCGGGCAGCATTCAGCAAGCCGACATCAACGTCGCAGGAACGCTGCTCAAGGCAGTCGACCTCACGCCGTTCAACGTGGCGCCGCAGAGCGCCGACATGCTGTTCGATGCACCGCTGGCCGACGACATCCTGTTCGGCGGCCTGGGCAATGACTTCATGCACGGTGGCTCGGGCGACGACGCCATGTCGGGCGCCGAGGCGTTGCCGGCGGTCTATGGGGCGCCGGTAAATAGCGGCGACGTGCTGAGCTACGGCGCGCTGCGTGCGGGGGAATTCGCGGCCTACCTCGAGTACGAGCCGAGGACCAAGATCGCCAACTTCCTGCTCAACTTCAATGCCTTAGAGGGGCCGTTGGACACCTATGCCAGCGCCACCCACCTCAACACCGATGGCGAAGACAAGCTCTTCGGTGACCTGGGCAACGACTGGCTGGTGGGCGGAACCGGACGCGACAACCTGTACGGTGGCTGGGGCGACGACCTGCTCAACGCCGACGACAACCACGACACCGCGGGCGGCTTGAACAACAGCCCCGACACCCACACCAGCTACGAAGACCGCGCCTTCGGCGGCGCCGGGCGCGACGTACTGATTGGCAATACCGGCGGCGACCGGCTGATCGACTGGGCCGGTGAATTCAACAGTTATCTCGTGCCCTTCGCGCCCTTCGGCCTGGCCACGGTGAGCCGCGCCTTGCAGCCACAAATACCCGAGTTCCTGTATGCACTGAGCAAGGCCGATGGCGCCGACCAGACGCTGGGCAGCCTGGGCGACCCGCGCAACGGCGAGCCCAAGGCCGAGCTGGGCCTGGTGAAGCAACAAGACGCAGACTGGCAGGCGCAAACCGGCGCGCCGGCCGACCCGCAAGCCGGCAACGTGCCCGGCGGCCCGCGCGACGTGTTGCGCTCGGCTGATTTCAACAGCGGCGCCTTGCAGGCCCTGGCGCCGGACAGTGGCACCTGGGCGGTCAGCGGCGGCGCGCTGCAGGTCGACGCCACATCGAAGATAGCTGACGCCGTGGCCGTGTACCAGGTGGGCGATGCCCTGCCTTCGTACTACGAAGTGCTGGCCACCATCAAGATCGTCAAACCCACGGCGGGTTGGGATGCGAACAGCTACGTGGTGTTCGACTATCAAAGCCCCACCAGCTTCAGGTTTGCCGGCGTGACTGCGGCCACCAACAAGCTGGAAATCGGCCAACGCACGGCCGCGGGTTGGCAAGTGCTGAAGTCCACCTTCATCACGGGCAGTGTGAAGAGTGACACTTGGTACAACGTGATGCTGTCGATCAATGGCCTGACCGCCACGGTGACCATCGACAACACCGCGTCGCTGAGCCAGGTCTTCCTACCCACGGTGGTTGATGGCTACAGCTACGGCCTGAACTGGGGCCTGGTCGGCTTCGGCTCGAACAAGTCGCGCGGGGCGATGGACAACATCGCCGTGCAGATCGTGCCGCCGGCATCAACGGTTACACGTACGGATGACTTTGCGGCGGGCAAGGGGGTGATGCTCACCTTCGTGGCCAACTCGGCCACCGGCACGTGGACGGCCAATGCCGGGCGTGTGGCGGCCAGCGCCGCAGCGCCCAGCGACACGGCCATCCAGCTGCTCAACCTGGGCGGCCTGACGCAGCTGAAGACCACCTCGCTGCTGGAGCTGAGCACCACCTTCAACACCGCCGGGCGCGCCGGCATCGTGTTCGACCGCTACAGCGACACCGACTTCAAGTTCGCGGCGGTGGATGTGGTGAGCAAGCAAGTGATGATTGGCCACCGCACAGCCAGCGGCTGGTTCATCGATGCCGTGCAGGCCAAGAGCACGCTGGCGGCCGGTGTGGACGTCAAGCTCGGGCTGGTGGTGCGCGGCTCAACCGTCAGCGTCACGCTGAACGACCAGGCGGCCGTGGGCTTTGTCTTCAATGCTGTGGGGGTTGATGGGCGCTTCGGCCTGTTCACCAAGGGCGCGGCGGCCAGCTTCGACACCGTGACCGTGAAGACCAACGACTCAGGCGTGCCGGCGGCGCAGGAAGCCGTGATGAGCAGCGACACAGTCACCCTGGCCGCAGCCGCCAGCGTGAACGATGCGCAACTGGCCGCCCTGGCCAGCGAAGCGCGGGCCCGCTGGGCACGGGTGGAAGACGCCTCGCACTTGGCCTTGCTCGATAGGCTGGAAGTGGTGATTGCCGATTTGCCCGGCACGCAACTGGGTGAGTACACGGCCGGGCGCATCACCATTGACGTGGACGCTGCGGGCCAAGGCTGGTTTGTGGATGCCACGCCGCGCGACGACCGCGAATTCGCAGGCCGCGGCTCGCTGCTCACCGCGCGCGTCAACGGTGGTGCGGCCGGGCAGATGGACTTGCTCTCGGTGCTCAGCCACGAGATGGGCCACGCCATGGGCCTGGGCCATGGCACGGGCGTGATGAGCGAGGCGCTGCAAGCGGGGCAACGCGCCACGCCGGAGCGTTGGGCCCTGGGTGCGGGTGAGCTGGATGCGGCACTGGGCCGCGGCCGGCAAGCCGCGGCGCCCAACGAGTTGCCGGCCATCGACTGGGCGGCGATGGGTGGCGATGATGAGCGCAAACGTCAAGACGCCACGCGACCCACGGGCAAGGCTGCGGCCTGGCAGGAACGCTTCGTCAACGCGCTGGGCCAGAGCGCCGAGCGCAGCAACCCGAATGCGGCGCTGAAGGTGCAGGTGAATGCCTCCAACGCAGCAGGTGGCAAGCTGCACCGGCTCTGAGTTTGATTTGTCCCACGCGGCCCGCGCCGGCTTGATGCTGGCCCGGGCCGCGTTTCATTTGCTAAGCTCCGCAAATGAACGAAGCAGTACAAACATCAACCAAAGTGACTGCCAGGATGGCCAACAAGGTGGCTGACAAGGCCGTGGCCAAGTCGCGCACGCGCGGGCGCCCCAAGCTCACTGCCGAGCGCACCAACGACCCCGAGCGCACGCGCGCCGACATCATTGCCGTGGCCACGCGCGAGTTCGCCGAAAAGGGCCTGGCCGGCGCGCGCATCGACGTCATCGCCGAAGCCATGCGCACCAGCAAGCGCATGATTTACTACTACTTCGGCAGCAAGGAAGGCCTGTACATCACGGTGCTGGAAGAGGCCTACCGGCGCATGCGCGAGACCGAGGCTGACCTGCACCTTGACGACCTGGCGCCCGAAGCAGCGCTGCGCAAGCTGGTGGCCTTCACGGTGGACTACCAACTCGCCCACCCCGACTTCACCCGCCTGGTGATGACCGAGAACATCCACCGCGGCGAGTACCTGGCGCAAAGCAAGGCGATCCGTCAACTCAACGTGCCGGCCATCGAAGGGTTGCGCCGGGTCTATGAACGCGGGTTGGCGGCTGGCCTGTTTCGTAAAGGGCTCGATGCAGTGGACCTGCACATGTCGATCAGCGCGCTGGCGGTGTTCAACGTGGCCAACCGGCACACGTTTTCATTGATCTTCCAGCGCGACCTGGAGTCAAAGGCCGCAGTCGCCGCGCGGCGCGAGAGTGTGGTGGACATGGTGGTGCGCTTCGTGCGCAAGTAGCGGCGCGCCCGCCGCGCGGCGGCGCGCAGTCAGGCCCGCGCGGCCGCAACGGCCGACACCGCAGCGCGCAGCGCGAGCAAGTAGCTGTCCACGCCAAAGCCGCAAATCTGGCCGCGCACGATCTCGGCAAACACCGACACATGGCGGAAGGCCTCGCGCGCGTGGATGTTGCTCATGTGCAGCTCCACCACCGGGCAGGTGAGGATGGCCAACGCGTCGCGGATGCAGTAGCTGTAGTGCGTCCACGCTCCGGCGTTGATCAGCACCGCATCTTTGCCTTCGCTGTAGGCCTGGTGGATGCGCTTGCACATCGCGCCTTCATCGTTGGTTTGGTAGCTCTCGACTTCGGCGCCGAGTTCGCCGCCCAGGGCTTGCAGTTGCGCATCAATTTGCGCCAGCGTGATGGTGCCGTACTGCTTGGGGTCGCGCTTGCCGAACATGTTGTGGTTGATGCCGTGCAGCATGAGGATCTTCATGACCGGTCCTGGGGGAAGAGTGTTCTCTAACGTTAATAGCGGCAATTCAAACCAGCGGCACGGTGAGCTGGTTGATCACGGCGCGTGTGTCCGGGCGCACACCGCGCCACCAGTTGAAGGCCTCGGCGGCTTGCTCCACCAGCATGCCCACGCCATCGGCCAGGCGCGGCACGGCGCTGGCCTGGGCGAGCTTCAGGAAGGGGGTGAGGCCCTTGCCGTACAGCAACTCATAAGCCAACTGCGTGCCGCTGAACACGCTGGCGCTGATGGGCGGCAGGCTGCCCGTGAGGCTGCACGAGGTGGCGTTGATGACCACATCGAAGCGCTCACCGGCCAGGTCGTCATAGCTGCAACCCGCCACCGGCCCCATGGCCTTGAAGTGCGCAGCCAGCGCTACCGCCTTGGCCACGGTGCGGTTGGCCAGCACGAGTTGGCTCGGTTGCTCAGCCAGAAAAGGCAGCAGGGCGCCGCGCACGGCGCCGCCGGCGCCCAGCATCAACACCCGCTTGCCCTGCATCACAAACCCCAGGTTGCG
>JANMYI010000150.1:0-4302 GCA_031381955.1 Burkholderiales bacterium | reverse complement strand
GTGAGGGCGATGTATTCCTCGAAGCAGTTCTTGATGTATTCGGTCTCGGCTTCGACCGTGACCCACACGCCCATGCGGATGTCGTACGGAATCTTGCGGCCGTTTGCTTCGAGCGACGAGATCACCTCGACCATGCCCTTGCGTTCGAGCACGCCGCCTTCGCTGAAGGGGCGGGTGACGAAGGGAATGTCTTCCACGCTGGCCGGCGGGTAGAGCAGGCCGTTGGACGGCACGGTTAACCCCGTAGCGTTGCTCACCGCCGTGCTTTCAATCGAAGGCTTGCTGCCATCAAGGAAGCTGTTGAACATTTTCGGGTTCAGGCCACCGCGCAGCGCCTGCTCGGGGCTCAGGCCGTAGTGGCCCCACACCGTGTCGGGCGTGGACTCGCAAAAGTGCGGCAACCACTTGTGGCCGCGGCCGGCCGCCACCACCGGGAAGCCGCAGGTGCGGGCCCAATCCACCAGGTCGCAGATGAGTGCGGGCTGGTCGCCGAAGGCCAGCGAATAGACCACGCCCGCCGTGGCCGCGCGCTGGGCCAGCAGCGGGCCGCAGAAGGCATCGGCCTCCACGGTGACGTTGACGACATGCTTGCCCTGTGCAAAGGCGGCCAGGCAATGTTCCACCGCCGCAATCGGGTGGCCGGTGCATTCCACGATCACGTCGATGGCGGGGTGGCGCACCAGGGCTTGCCAGTCTTCGCTGATGTGGGTGTTGCCGTTTTTCACGGCGGCGTCGAGCGATGGTGCGGCGCTTTGCTCCGCAGACCAACCCACGCGTTCCAGGTTACTTCTAGCGTTATCGGGCGAGAGGTCGGCGATCCCTACCAAGTGCACGCCCGGCGTGCGCGGCACTTGCGCCAGGTACATGGAGCCGAACTTGCCGGCGCCGATCAAGCCCACCCGAACGGGCTTGCCGGCGGCAGCGCGGGCTTGCAGCTTGGGGTGGAGATTCATGCTGCGGCTTTCATCGAATCGAAGGGCGTTTCGCTGGTGACAAGCGCGCTGGCCGGCATGCCACTCTTCCAGGGAAGATCAACCGGGTAAGGCTTCATCAGGCAATCGTCGGGCAGGCATTCAATCGGCGCGAATTCGCGGTGGGCGATGAATTCGGGCCGCTTGAAACGCCGCACATGGTTGCTGGCTGCACACAGGCTCAGGTAGACGCTGACGCGGTTCCAGGGGCTCAGGTTGCTGCTGCTGGCATGCACCAGGCAACTGTGGAACAGGATCATCGAACCGGCCGGGCCCTTGGGGCTGACGATGCCACCTTGCTTGCCACCGGCGCGCTCCACAAGCTGTGAAATCAGCTCGTTGTCCACCGTCCACAGTGGGTAGCTGGTGGTGGTGAGATCGTGTTTGGCGTCGATCACGCCGCGCTTGTGGCTGCCTGGAATGAACATCAGCGGGCCGTTGAATTCATTCACATCGTCCAGAAAAATGGCCACGTTCATGGCGCGTTCCGTGGGCATGTGGTCGTCGTTCTTCCAGGTGCCGTAGTCTTGGTGCCACTGCCACACGTCGCCTTCAAAGGCCATCTTGCCGTTGATCTTGAACTGGTGCATGTACAGCTTTTCATGCAGCAGTTCTTGCACCGGTTCCACCATGCGCGGGTGGCGCGCCAGCCGCGCAAAGGGCTCGCTGTACAGGTGCGCGGCAAAGTTGGTGCGCACCGCTTCGGTGCCGCGTTCGCGCACGTTGTAGGCCTCGCGGCGGGCATACAGCGCCGGCACGGCGGCGTTCAGGCCGGCTGTTTCCTCGGGCGTGAACAAACCGGGGAAGAAAAGGTAGCCCTCACGGTCGAATTGGGCGTGTTGTTCGGGGGTGAGCTTCATGGGGGTTCTCCTTGCAGGCTGATGCTGAAACCAAGCTCGGCAGGTTACCGCAACGGCGCCCCAGGAGTGTGGGCGGCAGACGGCCGGCGGCTGCAACGCGCGAGAAACCGGCGCCGCTCGGTATCACCGTCTGCGCCCAGGGAGACCACCCTGGGCTTGCCGGCGCTCCCAAGCGGTACCCGGTTTTCGCACGTTTCGCTACGCAGCCGTCTGCCGCCCACGCTCCTAGCGTGGCAACCGTGCCATCAGGTCGACCCCCATTTGCAGCATCAAATGCGGCAGGTCGATGAGTACCCAGTTTTCGACCAAGGAGCGCTCGTCGCAGCGCCACCAATCCATCACGCGCATGGTGATGGGCTGGTTGGACGGCGGCACACCCAGGTACTCGCCGGCATGCGTGGCGCGCACGCTGGGCCAGCCGGTGGAGGCCACGAAAGCGCCCTCGGCAAAGCGCGCGCGGTGGTTGCCGCCCTTGCGGTCTGGGAAGGCATGCAGGAACGGTTTTTGGTGATGCCGCTCGAAGCCCGCCACGCCGCGCGAGCTGCCAATGCCGCACGGCCCGTACCACATCATCTGCGGGTGCCAATGCTGGGTCTGGCCCATGCTCTTCAGGTTGGCCTGGTCGTAGCGCATCAGGCCGCCGGTCATGGCCATCACTCGAGCCAGGCTGTCTTGGCCTTGCTCGGGCGGGGCCACCCCGAGCAGCAGGCCATCGTGGCCGCGCGGCCCGGGCACCAGCAGGTCGCGCCCGCTGCTGGGCGGCAACAGGGGGCAGCCGGCCTGGCGCGCCAGGTCGTTGATGTCCAGCAGGATGCGGGCTTCGGCAATGCGCCCGTTGACGATGCGATAGAACTCGCCAAAGCGCAGCGTGGCCAATTGGCCGCTGGCCGGGATGCCCAGCCAAGGTGCCACAAAGGTGCCCACGTGATGGCCCGTGCAGGTGGCCCACCAGCCTTCGCCGCCATCGAGCAAGCCGTCCCAGTGGCCGGCAAAAAACAGATCGGTGCGGCGTTCCAGATCGGGCATCGCCCGCAGCAAGGGTGCGAAGAAGCCATCGGCCACCGCTTGCGGGCCGACCAGGGTGTTGATGGGATGGCCCATGTGCCATGGGCAATCGGCGCTCAACAACTCGTGGCAGGCGCGCGCGAACTCCGGCCCGGGCAGGCGCTGCAGCGCCGCCCAGGCCAGGTGCTTGGCGGCTGCCAGGTGGGCGGCGGCGTCGGCTTGTGTTTCGTAGGCCATGACTTAGATGTGAATAGGTATGCAAAGCCGCAAAGTGTAGTCAGGGTACCCGGGCAGCTCAAGCCGGCAACAGAAAGCTCAAGCCGGCAACAGAAAATTGCGGGTTCTCCCGAGTGCTGAACGGCCGCACCCTCGCCGCAGAATGCATACGTATGCTGCACCTCAGCATGAACCCCACGCCATGAAAGCCAACATCACCTCGTTCGACGTCGCCCGCCTGGCCGAGGTTTCGCAGTCGGCGGTGAGCCGCACGTTCACGCCCGGGGCCAGCGTATCCGAGCTGACGCGGCGCAAGGTGATGGACGCTGCGCGCAAGCTGGGCTACCGCCCCAACGCCCAAGCGCGCAGCCTCATCACCAAGCGCTCGCGCATCATCGGACTGGTGCTGTCGTACCTTGAAAACCTGTTCTACCCGGTGGCGCTCGAACAGCTTGCAAAGCGCTTGCAGGCCGATGGCCACCACGTGCTGCTGTTCATCACCGAAACGCAAAACGCCGACGAACTGGTGGGTGAAATCATGCAGTACCACGTTGACGGCATCGTGCTGGCGGCCACCACCTTGTCGTCCAGCCTGGCGCAGCGCTGCGCCGACGCCAGCATCCCGGTGGTGCTGTTCAACCGCGTCATGGCCAGCGGCAGTGCCGGCGCGGTGAGCTCGGTGCGTTCAGACAATGTGGGTGGCGCCCGCGCGGTGGCACGCTTCCTGGCGGCAGGTGGCCACCAGCGCATCGCTTTCATCGCTGGGCATGAAGAGGCCTCCACCAACCTGGAACGCGAACGCGGCTTTCGTGAAGAGCTTGCCGCGCTGGGTCTGCGCATCTGGGCGCGTGGTGTGGGCGACTACGATTTCGAGCAAGCCCGCCAGGCCACGCGCGAGCTGTTTCGCGCCGGCGCCGATCACCCCACCGAACGCCCTGACGCCGTGTTCGTGGCCAGCGACCACATGGCCTTTGCGGTGATGGACACGCTGCGCTTCGAGCTGGGCCTGCGCGTGCCGCAAGACGTGTCGGTGGTGGGCTTTGACAACGTGCCCCAGGCCGATTGGGGCAGCTACCGGCTGACCACGGTGGAGCAGCCGGTAGGCCCGATGATCGAAGCCACCGTGGGCCTGCTGCAAAAGTACCTGCGCGACGAGCACTTCCCGCAGGCTGAGAACGTCATCGTGCCGGGGCAGTTGATCGTGCGCGAATCGGCGCGCACCGCGCCGCCGGCTGCGCCCGTGCCGCCAG
>JANMYI010000129.1:0-12946 GCA_031381955.1 Burkholderiales bacterium | reverse complement strand
GGCAAGAAGCTTGTCTACGCCATCAAAGGTGTAGCGCGATTCTTTTCCTTTGAAGTGCCGATGGTCGCCCTTGCCTGACTCGTTGTCGTACCTGAGCACACAGACACCGTTGGCCACAGACGCGAGCCTGTACTTGTAGGCATGCTCCGAACCAGGAAGCGGAGCAGGGAGCTGCCACAGCACAAGCTCGGCGAAAGCCACCTCGCTGTAAGGGATGCGTCGCCGAAACAGCTCGGGGGCCTTCATGTTGTTCAGTATGACAACACATTGCCTTGTTGTCAATGAAGCCAACGCTGGTCGACGAGTCTCACGAACAAGGCGAGGCTGCCACCTTCCAGTCAGCAATCGCGCTGGCTTGGGCACCCCCGTTCACCTCAACCCACCGCCCCCACCTTGTCCTGCGTGCGCGTGTCAAAGTCAATGGCCTCGTGCCGCTCATGCAACTGGCTGGCGCTATCGCCCCAGGTGCGGTTGACCATGCGCCCGCGCTGCACGGCCGGGCGTTGGGCGATGTCATCGGCCCAGCGCAGCACATGGCTGTATTGCCGCACCTGCAAGAACTCGCCCGCCTCGTAGAGCACACCTTTCACCAGGCCACCGTACCAGGGCCACACGGCGATGTCGGCAATGGTGTAGGCGTCGCCCGCCAGGTAGGGGCTTTCAGCCAGGCGCCGGTCGAGCACATCGAGCTGGCGTTTGGTTTCCATCGCGAAGCGGTCGATCGCGTATTCGATCTTGGTGGGCGCATAGGCGTAGAAGTGGCCGAAGCCGCCGCCGAGGTAGGGCGCGCTGCCCATCTGCCAGAACAACCAAGACAAGCACTCGGCGCGCGCGCTGCCGCTGGCCGGCAGCAAGGCGCCGAACTTCTCGGCCAGGTAGAGCAGGATCGCGCCAGACTCGAACACCCGCACCGGCGCGGGCCCGCTGCGGTCCCACAGGGCCGGGATCTTCGAGTTCGGGTTGACGGCGACGAAGCCACTGCCAAACTGGTCGCCGTCATTGATGCGGATCAGCCAGGCGTCGTACTCGGCGCCGCCATGGCCCAGCGCCAGCAACTCCTCAAGCATCACCGTGACCTTGACGCCGTTCGGCGTGGCCAGCGAATACAGCTGCAACGGGTGGCGGCCAACCGGCAATTCTTTCTCGTGCGTCGGGCCCGCAGTGGGGCGGTTGATGCTGGCAAAGCGGCCACCGTTTTCCTTGTTCCAAGACCAGATCGTTGGCGGTGTGTAGGCGGGCGCGTCGTTCATGGCGTATGGGCTCCTGGGGTTGGGCAGATCGAGGCTTGCTTGCGGGTGTCCGAAGCGATGGTCAACGTTCCACGGAGCGCACCTTACCTTGCAAGCTGAGCACCGCGGCCGTGAGCAAACCCCGTTGCTGCATGGCCTGCGCGCATTGCACCCCGGCGGCCAGTGCTGTCGTCACTTGGGTTTCGGTCAACAGCGGCACCGCGGTGGTGACCAGCCGCTGCCCCAAATCGCTGTCGTCCTTCAACTCGCACGCCGGCCGGCGCTGGATGCGCGCATCGCACACATTCACCGCATTGGCCACCAGCGTGGCGGCGGCGTCGGCTTGCGCGGCGGTGGCAGCCAGCACGGTCACGGCGTCGGCAATGCCGAATGAAAAGCTGCGCCCGCGCCAGCCCGAGGTGGCCACGCCGCGCACGGCGTCTTCATGCCGCACCGTGAAGCGGCCGCTGGGCGTGGCTTGCAGGCCGGCGATGAGGCCGATGTCCCACTGCATGCCTGCGGTGAGATGCAAGGCGATGTCGCCGCCGTTGTTCACATAGGCGCGGGTGATGCCCGGGGCGGCCAGGTGGCGCAGCAACTCATCGGCCACGGCGCCGGCCACGGAGGCCATGGGGGTGATGAAGGCACTGGCGGCGTGCGGCAGGCAGGCTGCCACCATGGCCTGGGCGATGCGGCCTTGCTCCGGCGGGGCGCCATGGGCATGCAGGTCGCGTTTAAGCAGCGGCAACTCGCTCACCAGTTCCGTTAGCACGGTGGCAAAGCGCTGCCAGGTGGCTTCATACGCCGCGGCGATGGCTGCGGGTTCGCCTTCAGCCAAGACGATGCAGTTGATGGGCCCGTGTTGCAGGAACCAGCGCCCGCCGTCAAGGCGTTGGCGCGTCGCGCTGTTCACACTTTGAAGCCGGTCAATGGCCAGGGGTTGCTGGCCGGTGTATCAAGCAGCTTGTGCGGTTCGCTGGCCAGGAACTCATCGAGCCGCCGCACCCGCCCCATGTGCCCGCCCAGCCGTTCGTAGTCACTCAGCCGCAGCGTGAATTCGATGGGCGAGACGATGGCCGGCGTGGGCACGCTGCCAAAGCTGTTGGCCAGCATGCGCGCCACATCCACCATGAGCGTGATGCCGCCGCCCGGCCACAGGTACACCGGCGCGCCACCGCAGGTCACGTTCACCAGTGCTTGCTTGATGGCGCGGGTGAGCAGCACCGGGTTGCAGGTGACGCCCGCACGCAGCGAGCCACCGGCGCCGGCCACATAGAGCACGCTGCACAGCGAAGGCTCGCAGTTCTCGCCAATGCGCTGCACCACGCTGCGCACGGCCGCCGGCATCTCGGCGGGTTGTGGGCGAAGCTGCTCGTCCAATACAAACCAGGCACTGTCTTCGCCGGTGGTGCTCACCATCAACAAGCGCAGGCCGGGTTTGGCGAAACGCGCGTCCCATTCCTCGATGATCGACAGCGGCTCGGTGATGTCGGTGCCGCCCCAGCCCGAGCCCGGCTGCGCCACCTGGAAGTAGCGCCCCGGCGTGCTCTTGCGCCCGCGCAAGCGGATGCCGCTGGCTGGGATGTCGAGACATTTGCCGGCCTGGTGTTCGCTGAGCACGCCGGTGATGTGGTCGTCCACCACCACCACCTCGTCAACCTGGCCCGCCCACTGCGGCGCGAAAATGCCGATGGTGGCCGAGCCGCAGCCCACGCGCATACGTTGCTCTTCTGAACCGTTAACAATTGGCGCGCGGCCGGCCTGCACGGTGAGCGCGGCGCCGCCTTCGATCTGCAAGTCAACTGCCTGCTGGTTGCCCAGCGCCATCATCATTTCGCAGTTGATGCGGCCTTCGCGCTTGCTGCCGCCGGTGAGGTGGTGCACGCCGCCCAGGGCCAGGAATTGCGAGCCGTATTCGATGGTGCTCACATGCCCCACCACTTCGCCCTGGTGGCGCACGCTGGCTTGCTGCGGGCCGAGGTAGCGGTCGGTGTCGATCTTCACCTTGAAGCTGCAATAGCTGAAGATGCCTTCGGTGACCACGGTCACCAAGTCAACGCCCGCATGCTGGCTGGCGATGATGAAGGGGGCGGGCTTGTAGTCGGGGTAGGTGGTGGTGGCGCCGTTGCCGGTGATGAAGACCGGGGCGTCGTTGATCAACGATCCATTCCAGCCAGTGCGTGCGGCTTCGTTTTCAACCACCGCCACATCGGGCCGGCGCAAGAGCTGAACGACATCGGTGCGCGCCAGCTTGCCTTCGACATTGCCGTAGCGGTCGCAAGCGCCGAGCTTGCCCGGGCTGATCTGGCACAGCACCGGGCAGGCCTCACAACGCACTTTGTCTGCCGCCATGCGTTCCGGCGCCTTCGAATGGGCCAGCACATTCGGCTGGCCATCGCCGCGAAGATCAGGCGCAGTCACTTCAACTCCAGTAACGCCGCACGCAGCCGCGCCGGGGTCACCGGCACTTCATGCAGCTTCACGCCCGTGGCATGGCGAATCGCGGCCAGGATGGCCGGGGCCGTGGCCACCAGGGCCGGCTCGCCCACGCCCTTGGCGCCCCAGGGGCCGAGCGGCTCGGGGTCTTCGATCAGGTGCACGGTGATGGGCGGCACGTCGCCCACGGTGGGGATGAGGTAGTCGTGCAGGTTGTCGGTGCGGCCGTTGACGTATTCCTCCATCAAGGCCATGCCGATGCCTTGCGCTATGCCGCCGTGGATCTGCCCTTCCACCAGCGTGGGGTTGATGGCGCGGCCCACGTCATGCGCGGCGTGAATGTGCAGCAGCTTCACCGTGCCCAGCTCCACATCCACCTCCACTTCGGCAATCTGCGCCGCAAAGGCATAGGTGGCATAGGGCACGCCCTGGCCATCGGCATCGAGCGCCACGGTGGGTGGGCTGAAGTGGCCGCGGCCGGTGAAGGCGTCGCCGTTGGCCGGGCGGGGCAGGCCCATCAAGTCAAGGCAAACGTTAAGCCCGCCGGCCAGTGCATACAGCGCCGAGCCTTCCAGGCGCAGGCTGGCGGGTTCGGCCACGCCCAACTCTTCAAGTAACTGGGCGCGCAAATCCAGCCCCGCCAGCCGCGCGGCCTGGCCGGAAACGAAGGTTTGCCGCGAGGCTGACGATTTGCCGGCATCCGCCGTGAGGTCGGTGTCGCCCATCACTTGCGCCACGCACGCCACGGGCAAACCCACGGCATCGGCAAAGATCTGCGGCAGGATGGTCGCCGTGCCCTGGCCGATCTCTTGCGCGCCGTTGTAGAGGAACAGTTCGGCCTGGCCATCGGCGTTCAGGCGCAAGCTGCCGCGCATCGTGCTCGGGTTGGCGATCACCGTGTTGCCGATGCCGTACCACATGCAGGCAATGCCCACGCCGCGCTTGATCGACAGGGTTCGCACAGTGTCCCGTGCATTGTGTTGTTTGCAGTCCAACAAAGCCTGCGCCCAGGCCGGGCGCAGTGCGTTGAGGCAGGCTTGCAGCCCCACGCTGGCGTGCAGCAGCTGGCCGGTGGTCGTGCGGTCACCCGCGCGCAGGGCGTTGCGGTGGCGGAACTCCAGCGCATCGGCGCCGCTGGCCGCGGCCAATTCGTCCATCAACAGCTCGCCCAGCAGCGTGGCCTGCGGCACGCCGAAGCCGCGGAACGCACCAGCCACGCTGCCATGCGTGAACACCGCGCGGGTGAGCGCGCGCACATGCGGCACGCGGTAAGGCCCGCAGGCGTGTATAGGCACGCGGTTGGCCACCGTGGGGCCCCAACTCGAATAGGCGCCGGTGTTGAAGTCGCCCAGGAAGTCGAACGCGGTGAGCCGGCCTTGCGCGTCGCAGGCCGCCGCCGCGCGCATGCGCGCCGGGTGCCGCTTGGTGGACGAGCGCATCGATTCCGGCCGCTCATACACCAGCCGCACCGGCCGCTTTAGCTTCCAGGCGGCGATGGCCAGCAAAGGCTGCACGGAAAGATCAAGCTTGCCGCCAAAGCCGCCACCCACGGCCGAGGGCACGATGTGGATGCGCTCTGGTGCCCACCCCATGATGTGGGCCAGCTCATCGCGGTCCATGTAGGGCGTTTGCGTGCAGGCGAACACACGCAGGCGCGGCGGCTCGGTGCCGGGAATCACTTCAACCCAGCCGGCCTCGGGCTCGATGTAGGCATGTTCGACGGCGCGGGTTTCAAAGCGGGCGTCGCGGCGGTGGGCCGCTTGCGCCAGTGCGGGCTCAACGCGGCCGCGCACCACGCGGCCGCGGCACAGCACGTTGTCGGCAAAGGCCGCATGCAGCGCTGGCGCGCCTGCGCGCAAGGCTTGATCCATGTCGGCCAGGGCGTCGAGCCTTTCGTATTGAATCGGCAGCGCACGCTCGTCAATCGCCTGCAGGGCTTGCTCGTCGCCGGCCAGCGCCAGCACGGCTTCACCGGCAAAGCGCACCAGGCCAGCGGCCAGCACCGGCTGGTCGCGCAAATTGGCGAAGATGGCGAAGGCGTTGTTCGGCACGTCGGCAGCCGTGAGCACCGCCAGCACGCCGGGGTTGTGGCGCCGGAAGGCGGCCACATCACCCAGCTTGAAGCGCGCATGCGCATGCGGCGAGCGGATGATGCGCAGGCTCACGCCGCCCTGGGCCCAGCCTGCGGGCAGGGTGTCGGCGCCAAAGGTTTCTGTGCCACGCAGCTTGGGTTCAGCGTCCAGCCGCGGCAGCCGCGCGCCAACGGCCTGGCCTGCGGCAGGCGCTTCGAAAGTGATGGCTTGTGAGCTGGCGGCGAGCAACACCGCGTCGATGATCAAGCGGTAGCCGGTGCAGCGGCACAGCACACCGGCCAGGGCGTCTTGCACCTGCGCAACGGTCGGCTGCGGCTGCTGTTGCAAGAGCGCCTGGGCGCTCATCAACATGCCCGCCGTGCAGATGCCGCATTGCGCTGCGCCCATGGTCTTGAAGGCCTGTTGCAGGCGCGACAGCGTGCCGTCGGCCGCGGCCAGGCCTTCCACGGTGGTGACATGCCGCCCCGCGCATTGGCCCGCGGCCACCAGGCAGGCGCACACCGCTTGGTCATCTAACAGCACGGTGCAGGCGCCACAGTCGCCGGCGTGGCAGCCGATCTTGGTGCCGGTGAGTTGCAGCTCATCGCGCAGCAGGGTGGACAGGCGCTGTGCGGGCGCGGCGGCCACGTGCAGCATCGCGCCGTTGACCTGCAAGCCAATCAGTTGCGTGGCAACCTGTTCTGGCGCGTTCATGCAGCCAACTCCACCAACTCCACCAACTCCGCCAACGACCGCCGCACCAGCGTGCGCACCGCGTCTTGGCGGTACGCCGCACTGGCGCGCACATCGTCAAGCGGGGTCAGGCGGCAGACATCACGCGCCTCAACATCTACCTGGGCCAGGGCGGATACAGGCCGGCCCAGCAGCCGGCCTTCCAGCTCAACCAGGCGCTGCGCCACCGCCGAACACGCGCCCACGGCCACGCCGATGGCTGCAATGCGGCCGTCGCCGTCCACATCCACCGCCACCGCCACCATGGCGATGGAGATCACCAGGTAGCGCCGCGCGCCCAGCTTGCTGAAGTGCGAGCGGGCGCACGGGCTGCCCTGCGGCACCCAGATGCCGCTGAGCAGCTCGTCGCGCGCCAGCGCCACGTGGCGTGGCCCGGTCACGAACTGCGCCACGCTCAGGCGCCGCGTGCCGCGCTGGCTGTGCAGTTCAACTTGCGCGTCCAGCGCCAGCCACACCGGCGTGCCATCAGCCGCGGGCGAGGCGTTGCACAGGTTGCCGCCCAGCGTGCCCATGTTCTGCACCTGCACGCCGCCCACTTCGCGCGCGGCTTGCTTGAGGGCATTGAACTGCGGCGGCAGCGGCGCGCGCAAGGCATCGGCCCAGGTGGTGGTGGCGCCGAACCACCAGCCGCCGTCTTGCTGGGTGATGCCGCGCAGCCCTGGTACCGCGCTCAAATCGAGCACCGCCGCGGGCGGCGCCTGGCCCACGCGCGCGGCGTAGACATCGGTGCCGCCGGCCAGCATGCGCAGGCCGCCCTGGGCGAGCAGGGCGGCGGCTTCACCCAATGAAGCCGGGCGTTCGTAGCGGGGGGGTGATGTGAGCATGCAGATTCCAGCGTAGCAGCTTGCTCAGCCGCGTGGCTAAGGGCTGGCGCGGATTCTCATGGGCAGACGCTTCGAGTACGGTCTGACCACCGTGTGACAGCACCTGTGGGTGCGAGGAAATGGCGATGGACGTTCAAGCCCTGGTTGAACCCGACCGCGTGCACAAGCGCGTCTACACCGACAGCCAAATTTTTGACCAGGAGATGAGCCACATCTTCGAGCGCGCCTGGGTCTATTGCGGGCACGAATCGCAAGTGCCTGAAGCAGGCGACTACGCCGCCGTGACCATCGGCCGCCAGCCCATGATCATGGTGCGCGCGGCCGATGGCGGTATCAACGTGCTGCACAACCGCTGCCCGCACCGCGGCGTGCAGGTGGTGGGCAATTTGCAGGGCAACACCGGCGCGTCGTTCGTGTGCTCGTACCACGCCTGGAGTTTTCACTTGGATGGCAAGGTGCGCGCCATTCCGCTGGCCAAAGGCTATGAAGGAACGCGCATGGATCGCAGCAACCCCGACTGCAACATGAAGCGCGCCGCGCGGGTCGATAGCTACCGCGGCTTCGTCTTCGCCAGCCTGGCCACTGATGGACCATCACTGCTTGAATTTCTGAGCGACGCCAAGATCGCGTTCGACGACATGTGCGACCGCTCGCCCGTGGGCGAGGTGGAAGTGGTGCCCGTATGCCACCGGGTCATCCAGCAGTCGAACTGGAAGTTCTTCATGGAGAACCAGCTCGATGCGCTGCACCCGTCGGTCACGCACCAGTCCACCGGCATCGCCGCGGGTCGCGTCGAGCGGCGCTTGAAGGAACAGAACGGCAAGGCGCCGCTGTACTACCACTACCTGTCCACTTTCGCGTCGAGCTTCGAGCAGTGGGACAGCGTGCAAACCATCAACTACCCGCAAGGCCACGGCATCTTGAAGGCCTACATGGGCCTGCGCCCGCAAGACGCCGACACGCTGGAGCATGAGGCGCAGCTGAAGGCTGCGTATGGTGAAAGCAAAGCCGAGGAGTACCTGTCGCGCAGCATTCACCATGTGTTGGTGTACCCGTATCTTTCGGTGCAATCACCCTTGCAGCAACTGCGCTGCCTGCGGCCGATTGCGCCCGACAAGACGCTGTCAGAGATCTGGCACTTTCGCCTGAAGGGCGCGCCCGAGGCCATCTACCGGCGCAGCCTGTGGTACTTCAACCTGGTGAATTCGCCGGCCACCATGATCAACGCCGACGACCTGGAAAACTGGACCAAGGCACAGTGGGGCTTGACCTCGAACGGTGGCGATTGGGTCAGCTTTCACCGCTACTTTGGCGACGACCGGGTGGATGAAAAAGGCGTTTCGCATTCCAACCACGGCACGTCTGAAGTGGTGATGCGCAACCAGTTCTCGGCCTGGCGGCGCTACATGCAGGAGAGGGCGTGATGAGTCAGCAAACCATCCCCAGCGCCGGCCCCGACATGGGCCACTTGCTGGCGCAAGACGTGGTGATCGACGGCAACGTGGCCGGTGCGGCCACAGGGGCGCAGGCGATCGAGCCCAGCCATTCGCCGCGCTCGCCGGTGGCCATACACGGTGCCGTGCCGCAGTGTGGCTTGCTAGCGGGCAATGCTGATTTGCAGCGCGAGGTTGAACAGTTCCTCTACCTGCAAGCCGAGCTGCTGGACCGCAAGCACTGGCAAGCCTGGATCGACATGTTTACCGACGACGGCATTTACTGGATGCCCGCACGCCCCGAGCAAACCGAGTGGGAAGGCTCGCCCTCGATCTTTGCTGAAGACAAGCTGATGATGGAAATTCGCAAGGGGCGCGTGAGCCACCCCAACGCCTGGTCGCAGGCGCCGCTGTGGCAGACCAACCATGTGGTCAGCCATGTGGCGCTTGAGTCGGCCAGCGCGCAGCACGTTGAAGTGCGTTCGCGCTTTCACATGATGGAGCTGCGGCGCGACAGCATTCGCCACTTCGGCGGCAGCATGCGCCACAGCCTGGTTCGCGGTGCCGACGGCGCCTTGCAGATCAAGCTGCAACGGGTGGATCTGTTCAATGCGCAGGCTGCTTTCGACTACGTCATTCAAATCTGGGTTTAACAAGGGCATCACCATGAAACGTTCCGTCGCATTGAAAACCACGTTAGCTTTTGCGGCGCTGGCCGCAGCGGGCGCCACGCAGGCAGCTGACAAGGTGAAGATCGGTTTCGTGAGCACGCTTTCCGGCCCTTCTTCGGCGCTGGGCGTGGACATTCGCGATGCCTTCTTGTTGGCGGTGAAGCTCAACGGCGGCAAGCTGGGCAACCTGCCCGCCGAAGTGATCGTCAGCGACGACCAATTCAAGCCCGATGTGGCCAAGCAGTTGTTCGAAAAGAACGTGAAGCGCGACAAGGTCGACTTCATGACCGGCGTGGTGTTCAGCAACATCATGCTGGCCGCCTTGCCTGAAGCGTTAGACAACAACACCCTGTACATCAGCCCGAACGCGGCGCCGTCTTCCATGGCCGGCAAGGATTGCAACCCCTTGTTCTATGCCGTGTCGTGGCCGAATGACGCGTACCACGAGGCCGCCGGCCAGTTTGCCAACCAGCGCGAAATGAAAAGCGTGTACCTGCTGGCGCCCAACTACCAGGCCGGCAAAGACTCACTCGCCGGCTTCAAGCGCATGTTCAAGGGCAGCGTGGTGGGCGAGAACTACACCAAGCTCGGTCAACTCGACTACGCCGCTGAACTGGCCGAGATACGCGCCGCCAAGCCACAGGCGCTGTACATCTTCCTGCCCGGCGGCATGGGCATCAACTTCATCAAGCAGTTCGTCGGCGCCGGCCTGGGCAAAGACATCAACCTGCTGCTGCCCGGCTTCAGCGCTGACCAAGACGTGATCCGCCCTGTGGGCGCGGCCATGTCGGGCCTGTTCAACACCGCGCACTGGTCGCCCGATTTCACCAATGCCGCGAATCAAAAATTCATGGCCGAATTCGAGAAGGAATACAAGCGCATTCCCACCGTGTACGCGGCGCAGGGCTATGACGCGGCGCAGCTCATCAACGCCGCGGTGCGCGACGTGAAAGGCAAGCTCGAAGACCGCGAGGCCGTGCGCAAGGCCTTGAAGGCGGCGCGGTTTGAATCGGTGCGCGGTGCCTTCAGGTTCAACACCAACCAGTACCCGATCCAGAACTACTACGTGCGCACCATCGGGTCTGATGGCAAGGGCGGCCTCATCAACAAGTCGTTCAACCAGCCGATCCTGAAAGACCATGGCGATGCCTACGTGGGCGCCTGCGCCATGAAATCGCCATGACATGAGTGTGCTGTTGCTGGAGCAGGCGCTCAACGGCCTGCAACTCGGCTTGATGCTGTTCTTGCTGGCTGCCGGCTTGACGCTGGTGTTTGGCGTGATGGACATGATCAACCTGGCCCATGGCTCGCTGTACATGGTGGGTGCGTTCTGCGCCGCCTGGCTGGTGGCGCTCACCGGCTCGTTTGTATTTGGCGTGCTGGGTGCCGTGGTGCTCACCGCAGCGTTCGGCATGCTGATTGAAGCCACCCTGCTGCGCACGCTGTATGCGCGCGACCACTTGAGCCAGGTGCTGGCCACCTTCGCGCTGATCCTGATCTTGAACGACGGCGTGAAGATGGTCTTCGGCAACGACCTGCCTCTTTCCGCGCCGGCCGCGCTCGATGGCCCGGTGGAGCTGCTGCCCGGGTTTCAGTACCCGGCTTATCGCTTGCTCATCTTGGCCGTGGGCGCGGCCTTGGCGCTGCTGATGTACGCCCTGGTGGCCAAAACCCGCATGGGCGCCTGGGTGCGCGCGGGTGCGGCCAACCGGGTCATGACCGAGGCGCTGGGCATCAACGTCAAGCGCCTGTTCACCATGGTGTTTGGCTTGGGCGCGGCGCTGTGTGCGGTGGCCGGCGCGTTGATGGGCCCGCTGCTGGCGGTGCAGGTGGGCATGGGCGAGAACATCCTGATCCTGGCCTTCGTGGTCATCGTCATCGGCGGCATCGGCTCGATACGCGGCGCTTTGGTGGGGGCGTTGCTGGTGGGCGCGGTGGACACACTCGGCCGCACCGGCTTGCAGCATGTGCTGCGCGAGGTGTTGAGCCCGCAATGGGCCAGCGCGGCCGGGCCGGCCATCGCGTCGATGGCGGTGTACCTGTTCATGGCCGCGGTGCTGGTGTTCAAGCCGCAGGGCTTGTTCCCGGCGCGTGGGTGAAATGAAACACCCCCTACGGCCTTCGGCCGCCCCCTCAAGGGGGCACTGCCAGCGGACCGGCGGAGCCGGATCCGCGGCAATTGCTTGGTGGCACTGTCTCATGCGACGCGGGTGCCGCTTATGCGACATGGGAAACTGACATGACGCACCCCGCTGCGGGCCGTGCCCAGGCCGTGGCCCTGGCAGCAGTGGCCATTGCCGCGCTGGTCTTGCCTTGGGTTCTGCAACTGATGGGCGCGCCGTTCTACATCAGCCTGGCCGGGCGCATCGTCGTGCTGGCTATTGCCGCCACCAGTTTGAACCTGGTGCTGGGCTATGGCGGCATGGTGTCGTTCGGCCATGCGGCCTTCGTGGGCCTGGGGGCCTACGTCACGGGCATCTTGATCAGCGAAGGCCAGATCAACGGTTCAGTTCACTTGCTGGCCACGCTGGCGCTGTGCGGTGCGGCGGCGCTGCTGATCGGTGCCATTTCGCTGCGCACCCAGGGCGTGTACTTCATCATGATCACGCTGGCCTTTGCGCAGATGCTTTACTACCTGGCCAATTCGATCAAAGGCTATGGCGGCGACGAAGGCTTGAGCATCAAGGCGCGTTCCCTGCTGGGCTTCGGCATTGATCTGAAAGACGCCACGCAGTTCTACTACCTGGCGCTGGCCGTGCTGGGCGTGTGCTTGCTGGCGCTGCACCGCTTTGGCCCCTCGCGCCTGGGCCGTGCCGTTCAAGCAATGCGCGACGACCCGCTGCGCGCCGAAGCCCTGGGCTTTGCCACCTATGGCCTGCGCCTGTTGATCTTCGTGGTGGCCGGCATGGTGGGCGGCCTGGCGGGTGCATTGAGCGTGAACCAGCAGGGTTATGTCAGCCCCAACCTGCTGCACTGGACGCAATCGGGCACGCTGATGGTCATGGTCATTCTCGGTGGCGTGGGCCGCTTGTGGGGCGGCGTGGCCGGCGCGGTGGTGCTGGTGCTGCTGCAAGAAGGGTTGGCGGCCTACACGCCGCATTTCGAGTTTTATACAGGCTGGGTGTTATTGGCCGTGGTGCTGTTTGCGCGCGGCGGTTTGGTCGGCGGGCTGCAAACGCTGCAACTCCGCCTGAAGGGCAAGGCGTGACCGCGCTGCTTGAAGTACGCGGCCTGCGCAAGCATTTCGGCGGCGTGGCCGCCACCGATGGCGTGGATTTGCAAGTGCACAGCGGCGAGCTGCATGCGCTGATCGGCCCCAACGGCGCCGGCAAGACCACGCTGGTGGCGCTGCTGGCCGGGCAGGTGGCGAGTGATGCCGGCCAGATCGTCTTTGCCGGCCACGACATCACGCGCGCCAGTGCCCACCGGCGCGCGCGCCTGGGGGGGGCGCGCGCGTTCCAGAACACGCGGCAGTTAAATAGCTTCAGCGTGGGGGAACACCAGGCCCAGGGGCTGCAACCGGGCCCC
>JANMYI010000126.1:0-4678 GCA_031381955.1 Burkholderiales bacterium | reverse complement strand
GCGGCTATCGCTTCGCCACCCTTGCCGAGATCGACAGCCACTTCGGCTGCAAGCCCGGCTACCTCGGCCCGATCACCACCATCAAGCCCGTCAAGGTGGTGGCCGAGCGCACCGTGGCGCGCATGAGCGATTTCATCTGTGGTGCCAACGAAGCCGACTTCCACTTCACCGGCGCCAACTGGGGCCGCGACCTGCCCGAGCCCGACCTGGTGGCTGACCTGCGCAACGTCGTGGCCGGCGACCCGTCGCCCGACGGCAAGGGCCTGCTGGCCATTCAGCGCGGCATTGAGGTGGGGCACGTTTTCTATCTCGGCACCAAGAAGTACAGCGTGCCCATGGGCGCGAATTTTCTCGATGAAAACGGCAAACCGCAGCCGATGGAAATGGGTTGCTACGGCATCGGCGTCACTCGAATTTTGGGCGCAGCCATCGAGCAGGGGCATGACGAGCGCGGCATCTTGTGGCCCGACTCGATGGCCCCGTTCAGCGTGGTGATCTGCCCGATCGGCTACGAGCGCAACGAACAGGTGCGCAGCGCTGCCGACCAGTTGCACGCCGAGCTGTTGGCCCTGGGCATTGACGTGCTGCTCGATGACCGCGGCGAACGCCCCGGCGCCATGTTTGCCGACTGGGAATTGATCGGCGTGCCGCAGCGCGTGGTCATCTCCGAGCGTGGCCTCAAGCAAGGCCAGCTTGAGCTGCAAGGCCGGCGCGAGGCGCAGGCCACGGCCGTGCCGGTGGGCGATGTGGCGGCGTTGCTGAAGGCACGCATCCAGGCATGACACCGGGCCCCTGCGCCAGGGGCCTGGCGCGCCGTGCCGTGCTGTTGCGTGCAGCCTGTAGTGCGGCCGCGATGCTGGCGCTGCCTGGCGCGCAGGCCGGCGCGCAACTCGAAGAGCCGTTGGCCGACAAGGTGCGCGGTGCCCTGGCCGCCGCCGTGGCCGAAGGTGCCCCACCTCGCGTGAACTTCGAGCGCATCGATGAACGCATTGAATACCTGCGCTGGCTGGCGGCCATGAGCGAGCGGCTCAAACGACGCAAGAGCGAGTTACAAACACGCGTCGAATTCCTTGAAGCCCTTTGGTACGAAAGCAAACGCGCCGGGCTGGAACCTGCACTGGTGCTCGGCCTCATTCAGGTTGAGAGCGGTTTTCGCAAGTACGCCATCAGCCATGCCGGCGCGCGCGGCTACATGCAGGTGATGCCGTTCTGGGCGCGGGTGCTGGGCGCGGGCGATGCCAGCCGCCTGTTCCACATGCAGACCAATCTGCGCTTCGGCTGCATCATCTTGCGCCATTACTTGGATCGTGAAAACGGTGATCTGTTCATGGCGCTGGGTCGCTACAACGGCAGTCGTGGGCGGCCGGAGTATCCCAACGCGGTGTTGGGAAATCGCAAGCTGTGGATGTTGCCTGCTGCAGCGCAAGCCACCGGCAGCAGCGCGGTGCGGTGAACAGCTTCAGCCGCCCTGGCGCAGGCCCTGCCAGGTCTTGGGCGCGGCGCCCGTGATGCCCAGGATTTGCAGCAAGCGCTCCACGGTGTCGTTCACCAGCTCTTCAATGCTGGCCGGGTGGTTGTAGAACGCCGGCAGCGGCGGGAAGATGATGCCGCCCATTTCGGTCACCGCCGTCATGTTGCGCAGGTGGGCCAGGTTGAGCGGCGTTTCGCGCACCACCAGCACCAGGCGGCGGCGTTCCTTGAGCATCACATCGGCCGCGCGGGTGAGCAGGTTGTCACCCAGGCCGTGGGCGATGGCCGCCAGGCTGCGCATCGAGCACGGGGCCACCACCATGGCCGCGGCATCGAAGCTGCCACTGGCAATGCAGGCGCCGATGTCGCCGCAGGCATGCACGTGGTCGGCATGCGCTTCCAATGCAGCACGATCCAGGCCAAGTTCATGGTGCGCATTGAGCACACCCGCCGGCGTCACCACCAGGTGCGTGCGCGCACCCAACTCGCGCGCGCGCTGCAGGAGCTTCAAACCGTAGATCGAGCCGGTGGCGCCGCTGATGCCCACCACCAGCCGGGCGCTCATTTCAGCTGGCTTTCACAGCCTGCTGCAGCTCGCCGCTTTGGTACATCTCGGTCATGATGTCCGAGCCGCCGACGAACTCGCCGTTCACGTAGAGCTGCGGAATGGTCGGCCAGTTGGCATAGCTCTTGATGCCCTGGCGAATGTCGTCGTCTTCCAGCACATTCACCGTGAACAGGTCGTTCACGCCGCAGGCTTGAAGCACCTGCACGGCACGGCCGGAAAAGCCGCACATCGGGAACTGCGCATTGCCTTTCATGAACAGCACCACGCGGTGGCCTTTAACCAAATCATCAATTTGCTTGTGCACGTCGCTCATGTCTTTGTCTTCAAGTGATTCATCCAGCGCAGCGTTATACGGCAAAGCGCGCGCAGCGGCCGCTGCCACGGCACAAAGCCCGCGAGTCTGTGGGACTGGCCCGGATTCGCAACTGCCCTAAAAGCTGTAGCGCACGCCCAGCTGAAGCAACGGCATCAGGCGCATCTCGCGCATGGCGTCATCCAGGCTGCGGTTGCCGCCCAGGGTGCGGCCAAGGCGGATGACATTGCCGCTGTTTTGCGCCAGCAGGCCAAAGTCGGCCGAGAAACTGAAGCGCCCGTCTGTGCCGCGGCCGGTGTAGCCCAGCCCAAGGTAGGGTTGGGTGGCCGTGGCGTCGTTGCCGTCAGCCAGCACGCTCAGCGTGCCGGCGTTGGCAAGGCTCAAACTGCCGACACTGCCGCGCGTGGGCACCGCCAGGTCGGCCAGGCTGACGCCCGGGGCGCGCAGCAGAACGCCACTGGAGGCACGAAACCCATCGCCCAGGCCAAGCCGGCGCAGGTTCAAGAAGTAGTCGCCCATCACCAGGGCCGACGGTGCGGCGGGGGCTGCAGCCGGCGCCCAGGCCCATGGGCTGGAAAGCGGGGTGGGCGCGGTGCTGGCCATGCCCAGCCGGATGCGCGGTTGAATCTGTTGCCACATCGGCGCTTCAATGCCCGGGCCGGCCGCGGCCTGACAGGCCAGCGCGGCGAGCATGCTTGAGATGAAGACCCAGCCTTGCCGTGTTTTCATGACATCAACCCCTTTCAGGCCTGTACCCAACGCACCGGGCGTGCTTCATCCTATGCCGCAACAGGGCAGGGTGGACAACAAATTAGCGTTGAATATCCCACCTATTCCTCGCGCTGAATGCCCACGTTTTATGGGGGGGTGTGGCGCAGGCGCGTCGCTGCTGTGCCGCGCGCCGGTGGCCCGCTGCGCACCGCTGCACCGGTCCAGCCCGGCCAGGTCACGCCGCGTGCCCACGGCTGCCAAGCCGGCTTCGGCCATCAAGCCCACCACTGCTGCGGCTTGGCCAGCGCCATGCTCAACCAGCAAGCGGCCCTGTCCACGCAGGTGCAAGCCGGCGCCGGCGATGATGAGCTTCAAGTCATCCAGCCCCGCCGGCCCGCTGACCAAGGCCTGGCGCGGCTCATGGCGCAGTGCTTCAAGGTGTGGGTCGGCTTCAGCCACGTAGGGTGGGTTGCTCAGCACCAGATCGAAGGCCTCGCCCGCGACGGCCTGCCACCATGAACCCAGCCGAAAGGTGATAGTCAGGCCCAAGCGTTGGGCGTTGGCTTGGGCCACCTCCAGCGCGGCGGCGCTGGCGTCGGTGGCGAGCACCTGGGCGCCAGGCCAGGCCCGCTTGATGGCCAGGGCGATGGCGCCGCTGCCAGTGCCCAGGTCGAGCACATGCGGGGTCGCCGTGTGTGGCTGGCATTGAAGCAGCTCAAGTGCCCAATCGACCAAGGTTTCGGTGTCAGGCCGCGGCACCAGCACGGCGGGGCTCACGGCCAGCGTCAGGCCATGGAATTCGCGCTCACCCGTCAGGTATGCCAGGGGCACACCTTGCGCGCGCCTGTCGCAGTTCGTGATGAAGGCCTGAAAGGCCAAGGGCTCCAGCACGGCGTCGTCATGCGCCAGAAGCCAGGTTCGCGGCCGGCCCAGTTGGCGGCCCAGTAGCAGCTGCGCATCCAGCCGAGCCAGCCCGAATGCACGGGCCTCGACCAGCGCCTGGCCGACCGTCAACTTCAAGCCCCCGCCTCCAGCGCAGCCAGCTGCTCGGCCGCGCGTTCAGCTTGCAGGGCGGCCACCACATCGCTGAGGTCACCATCCATGATCTGCGCCAGCTTGTACAGCGTCAGGTTGATGCGGTGGTCGGTCAGCCGGCCCTGCGGGAAGTTGTAGGTGCGGATGCGGTCGGAGCGGTCGCCACTGCCGACCAGCCCTTTGCGCGTGGCCGCTTCCTTGGCGGCGCGTTCACTGCGTTCCTTTTCGTGCAAGCGCGCGGCCAGCACGGCCATCGCTTTCGCCTTGTTGCGATGCTGGGAACGGTCGTCTTGGCATTCGGCCACCAGCCCCGTGGGCAGGTGGGTGATGCGAATCGCGCTGTCGGTCTTGTTCACGTGCTGGCCACCGGCGCCACTGGCGCGAAAGGTGTCGATGCGCAGATCAACGGCCTTGAGCGTGATCTCGGCGCTTTCTTCCGGTTCGGGCATCACGGCCACGGTGCAGGCGCTGGTGTGGATGCGGCCCTGCGTCTCGGTGGCGGGCACGCGCTGCACCCGGTGGCCACCGGACTCGAACTTGAGGTCGCCATAGACATGGGGGCCGGTTATCCGCGCCACGAC
>JANMYI010000114.1:0-2305 GCA_031381955.1 Burkholderiales bacterium | reverse complement strand
CGCCGCGCTGGCCGGCACCGAAGAGATCGGCCTGGCCGTGCTGGCCACCACGCTGAGCATCGTGGCCGTGTTCCTGCCGGTGGGTTTCATGGGCGGGATCATCGGCAAGTTCTTCCATGAGTTCGGCATCACCATCGTCAGCGCGGTGCTGATCTCGATGTTCGTCAGCTTCACGCTCGACCCCATGCTGTCCAGCGTGTGGCACGACCCGGCCGCGCACGGTGGCACACGCGGTGGCGAGCGCGGCAACTCGTTTTACGACCGCACGCTGGGCCGCGTGACGGGCGCAGTCGACCGCTTCAGCCATTGGCTAGGCGATGTCTACCAGGTGATCCTGGCCTGGTCGCTGCGCCACCGCCTGGCCACGGTGGGCGTGGCCCTGGCCAGCCTGGCGGCCAGCGTGGGCCTGGCCATGTTGCTGGGCACCGAGTTCGTGCCCAAGGCCGACTTTGGCGAAACCTCGGTGAACTTTCAAACGCCGGTGGGCTCGTCGATCGAGGTCACCGAGGCCCGCGCGCGGCAGGTGGAAGCCATCATTCGTGAATTCCCCGAGGTGCGCTACACCGTGGCCACCATGAACACGGGCGTCGCGTTGGGCAAGAACAATGCTTCAGTGTATGTGCGCATGGTCGACCGCAAGGAGCGCAAGTTAACGATTGACGAAATGTCGGTGCCGCTGCGCGAACGCCTGGCGCGCGTGCCGGGCATCACCGTCACCCACATCGGCCTGCTCGACCCGGTGGGCGGCGGCAAGCCCTTGCAGTTTTCCATCCAGGGCAACGACCTGGCCGAACTGCGCCGCCTGAGCAAGGCCTTGCAAGAACGCCTGCGCGGCGTGCCTGGCCTGGTGGATGTGGACAGCAGCCTGAAGGACGACCGGCCGAATGTGAGCGTGGTGGTGGACCGCGACGCCGCCGCCGACGCCGGCTTGAGCGTGGGCGCCATCAGCACGGCGCTGCGCGCGCTGGTGGCCGGCCAGACCCTGGGCAACTGGCGCGCGGCCGACGATCAGAACTACGACGTGAAGGTGCGGCTCGCACCCAATGCGCGCGACAACCCGGCCGACATTGAACGCCTGAGCCTGGCCGTGGGCAGCAATGCCGACGGCTCGGCGCGCACCGTGCGCGTGGGCCAGGTGGCGCGGCTGCAAAGCACGGCCTCGCCGAGCCAGATCAACCGGCGCGACCTGATCCGCGAGGTGGAGTTCACCGCCAACATGGCCGCTCGCTCGGCCGGCGAGGTGGCGGCCGACATCAAGCAGATCCTGGCCGACACCGCGTTCCCGCCCGGCTACAACTACCGCTTCGGCGGCTCCACCAAGGACATGCAGGAAAGCTTTGCCTATGCCGTGTCGGCCCTGGGGCTGGGCGTGATCTTCATCTACATGATCCTGGCCTCTCAATTCAGGAGTTATTTGCAGCCGCTGGCGCTGATGAGTTCGCTGCCGCTCACCTTGATCGGCGTGGTGCTGGCGCTGCTGGTGTTTCGCTCCACGCTGAACATGTTCTCGGTCATCGGCGTGGTGATGCTGATGGGCCTGGTGACGAAGAACGCGATCCTGTTGGTCGACTTTGCCATCCGTTCACGCGCCGAAGGCATGGGGCGTGAAGCGGCGTTGCTGCATGCCGCCAAAGTGCGGCTGCGGCCGATTCTGATGACCACGCTGGCCATGATCTTCGGCATGCTGCCGCTGGCCTTGGCCATGAGCGAAGGCTCGGAGCAGCGCGCGCCGATGGGCCAGGCGGTTATAGGCGGTGTTATCACGTCTTCTTTGCTCACGCTGGTGGTGGTGCCGGTGATCTACTGCTGGCTCGACGACTTGGCTGCGTGGGCCGGCCGCCGCCTGTTGCGCCGCGTCAGCGTGGCTTGAACCGGCTGCATAGAATTCCAAGCGCAGCACAAACCGCAAGCAGCACAGGCCAAACACCTGCCCCACCATGAACATCGAGCAAGCGCGCTTCAACATGATCGAACAGCAGATCCGCCCCTGGGATGTGCTGGACGCGAACGTGCTCGAACTGCTGGCCGTCATCAAGCGCGAAGACTTCGTGCCCGCGGCCTACCGCGCGCTGGCCTTCACCGACACCGAGATTCCGTTGCCCGAAGGCCAGGCCATGCTGGCGCCGCGCGTCGAGGCGCGGCTGCTGCAGGCGCTGAACCTGCAGCGCCATGAGAGCGTGCTTGAAATCGGCGCCGGCAGTGGCTTCATGGCCGCGCTGATGGCGCACAGAGCGCGCAGGTCATCAGCCTGGAAATCCGCCCCAACCTGGCCCGCTTGGCCGCGGCCAACCTGAAGCGGGCGGCC
>JANMYI010000097.1:0-11524 GCA_031381955.1 Burkholderiales bacterium | reverse complement strand
CCGGCCAGCGCGGGCGCCAGGCTGGCCAGGGCGCCCAGGTACGCCACGGCGGCGGTTTGCACCTGGGCATCCAGGCCTTTGGCGGCCTCCACCGTGACCAGCCACGCATAGCCGGGGTGGCGCAGGTGCATGCCGCCTGTGTCTGGCTGTTCCGTTTGCTCGACCCACAGGGCCTGAGCCACCGCGCCAGGTTCGCCACTCCAACTGGTCATATTCACCCTTTCGTTTAGCAACGGTTAACTTCGCCTTACACGCCACAGCTTCATTTTTATCGCTTTCGCGCCACGATGCTTCTCACACATTAAGGAGAGACTCATGGACGAAAACCTGTCTTCTGCACCTGTTGCCGGCTATGCCTTCGCCGGCCCGGTGCGCGACAGCAGCATCACTGAAAACCTGTCTGCGGCCTGCATGCGTGAGGTGATTGACGAGTTGGACGTCGGCATGTTGGTCTGCGCCGCCAACGGGCAACTGGTGCACGCCAATGCAGCCGGGCAACAGGAGCTGCGTTGGGGCAGCTTGTTGACCAAAAACGCGAGCGAGCGCGTCTGTGCGGCTGACGCTGCGCAGCACGCCGCGCTGGCCAACGCCATGGCCGGGGCGCTGAACGGGCGGCGTCAACTGGTGATGCTCAAGGGCGCCGCCGGGCGCCTGATGGTGTCTGCGCAGCCGCTGCCCGCGCGCAGCGGCAGCACGCCGCGCATCCTGCTCTTGCTGGGCCGGCGCAGCATGGCGCCTGGCTTGGTGGTGGAGATGCTGTGCAGCTTGCATGCCATCACCTCGGCCGAGAAGCGCGTGCTCAACGGTTTGCTGCATGGCCAGAAAGTGGAAAGCCTGGCCGGGCAGTTCGGCGTCAAGGTCAGCACGGTGCGTTCGCAGGTTGCCGCCCTGCGCCACAAGCTGGGCGTGAACCGCATCAGCGATGCCTTGCGCCTGGCCGCCGAGTTGCCGCCCATGGCCAGTGCGCTGCGCTACCAAGCACCCGCCCCCATGCTTCAGTAGGGCGTGTGCGGGTTGCGGCGCATGGGGGTGTTTGATGCGGCTTGGGGGCCGGCGTGCGTCAGCGCGCAGCGATCCAGGCTTCTATCTTTTCTTCCAGCACCGCCATCGGCACGCCCCCGGTGCCCAGCACCTGGTGGTGAAAGGCGCGGATGTCGAAACGCGGCCCCAGCGCCTGCTCGGCCCGCTGGCGCAAGCGCTGGATGGACAGCGCGCCCACCTTGTACGCCAGTGCCTGGCCGGGGTCGGCAATGTAGCGCTCGATCTCGGTCGTGGCGTCGTTAGGGCTCATGGCCGAATGGGCCAGCATGTAGGCGATGGCCTGCTCACGCGTCCAGCCGTAGGCATGCAGGCCGGTGTCAACCAGCAGAAGCAGCTTGGGCAGGGCCAGGTTCTCGGCCGCCAGCGAACCCTGCATGTGGTGGCCCGGCGTGGCCTCGTGCAGGTACAGCGTTTCCATGCCCCACAGGCGCTGGCCTTCGCGCATGCGCTGCACAGCGCGATCAAGCCACCCAATGAAACCAGTGATGCGCGCCAGGCCGTTGTCATAGTCAACCACGCTGCGGTAAGGCGCCACGCCGTCGCCCGACGACAGCTCGGGGAAGAACAAGTGCCAGCCGTTCATCTGATCCAGCTTGAGCAGGGGCCAGAACAGCGCAGCGGGCGGTGCGTTGCGCTCGCGTTCATCTTCGCGCGACCAGCGGAAGGTGTCGTAGGCCACGCGATCATTGGCTGAAAGTTGGGCGCGTGGAATTTGCGCCAATTGCGCCAGATCGCGCTGCGCAGCCTGGTGTTCGGCCTGCACATAGGCCGGCGAGAGGTAGTCGCCATGCTGCGCCGCGCGGCGCGTGTCGCCGCGGTACAGCGCGAAAATCGGGTTGCGGTCGAGCAGGGCTTCGTCGCTGGCGTCGAGCAGGCTGCGCAGGCGCGCGCCGGCTTCAGTGCCGGCGTCAGTGCCGGCGTCAGTGCTGGCGTCAGTGCTGGCATTAGTGCCGACATCAGCGCTGGCGCGCTCGGGCGCTGCAACGGGTGCCGCGCAGGCGCTTAACAGGCAGGTGAAGGCGACGCTGAACGTGTTTTGCCAGGCCATGACAACCGCTCCTGCGGCCTGCCCACGCAGCCGCTGGCCGGTTTATACGGTTGGCCCAAGGGTCAGCGCGGTGGGTGTGCGCCGGTCGAAGGCGGCCGCGCTGGCGGCGCGGCGCCAAACACCACCCGCGCATGGCGCTGGTACGTCCAGTACGCCCAGGCCCAGTTCAGCAGCACAGCAAAGCGGTGGCGAAAGCCGATCAAGAAGAACACGTGCGCGGCGAGCCAGAACCACCAGGCCAACAGGCCCGAGAAGTGCATGCCGCGTAAATCGACCACCGCCGCCATGCGGCCGATGGTGGCCAGGTTGCCATAGTCTTTGTAGACGAAGGGCGGCGCGGGTTGGCCGGTCAAACGCGCATTGATCACACGCGCCACATGCGCGCCCATCTGCTTGGCCGCGGGCGCCACGCCGGGCACCGGCGCGCCGTTGGCCTGCGTCAACGCGGCCAGATCACCCGCAACGAATACATGCGCGTCGCCAGGCAGGCTCAGGTCAGCTTGCACCTGCACGCGGCCGGCGCGATCGACCGGCGCGCCCAGCATGCCGCCCAGCGGCGACGCGGCCACGCCCGCGGCCCACAGCACGGTGCGCGCGGCCGTGCGCTCGCCGCCACGCAGGTAGCCGTCAGCGTCGATCGCCTGCACCGGCGCGCCGGTGAGCACCTGCACGCCCAGATCGTGCAAATGGCGCTCGGCTTTGGCCGACAACGCCGGCGGGAAACTGGCCAGCACGCGCGGCCCGGCTTCTATGAGCTGCACGCGCGCGCGGGCCGGGTCGATGTGGCGAAACTCACCCGCCAGCGTGTGGCGCGCGATTTCGGCCAGCGTGCCGGCCAGCTCAACACCCGTTGGCCCTGCGCCGACGATGGTGAAGGTGAGCCAGGCGTCGCGCTCATCCACATGGCTCGCGTTCTCGGCGTGTTCAAAGGCCAGCAACACCTTGCGGCGCAGCGCCATGGCATCGTCCAAAGTCTTCAGCCCGGGTGCGAACGCGGCCCATTCATCGTGGCCGAAGTAGGCATGCGTGGCGCCGCTGGCCACCAGCAAGTAGTCAAAGCTCAAGGTGGTGCCATCGGCCAGCAGCACGCTGCGCGCGGCGCTGTGGATGCCGGTCACCTCGCCCATGCGCACGCTGACGTTGCGCTGGCCGCGCAGGATGTGGCGCAGCGGTGCGGCAATGTCACCCGCTGACAAGCCCGCCGTGGCCACCTGGTACAGCAAGGGCTGGAAAAGATGATGGTTGGCACGGTCGATGAGCGTGATGCGCAGTGGCGCACGGGCCAAGGCGCGCACGCACCACAGGCCGGCGAAACCACCGCCGATGACGATGAGATGGGGCAGGTTGGTCGTGGCAGTCATGCTGTGATGCTGTCATGCCAAGAGGCTGCCGCGCCTCAGAGCGCGCCGCTCCCTGGCAACGGTTGAGAATGCGCGACCCGACAGGAATCGAACGCGGCCCGCCGCAGGCCGCATCAAGACCTGTCGCACCGACACCAGCCAACGAAAGACACGCCATGCCCCTGCACCGCCGCGCGTTGACCGCCGCCATCACCGCCGCCATCACGACTGCCCTG
The DNA here is from genome assembly GCA_031381955.1 of Burkholderiales bacterium. Taxonomy (GTDB): domain Bacteria; phylum Pseudomonadota; class Gammaproteobacteria; order Burkholderiales; family Burkholderiaceae_C; genus Rubrivivax. The sequence goes on along the minus strand of JANMYI010000097.1, from coordinate 7,859 downwards.
GCTTTTGCGCCGGCCCTGGTTGCCAGCCCGGCATGGGCCCAGGCCTTCCCGAGCAAGCCCGTCACCTTCATCGTGCCCAACCCGCCGGGCGGCGTGGTGGACACCTCGGCCCGGCTAGTGGGTGAGCCCCTGGGCAAGCTGCTGGGCCAGCCGGTGGTGATTGAAAACAAGGGCGGCGCCAGCGGCAACATCGCCTACCAGCATGTCGCCCTGGCCGCCAAGGACGGCCACACGCTGTTGATTTCGTATTCGGCGTATCACGTCGGCAACCCGGCCATGTTTGCCAAGCTGCCCTGGGCGCAGAAAGACTTCATGCCTGTGGCGCTGCTCACCGCGGCCACCAACGTGATCGCGGTGCACCCTTCGGTGCCGGCGAACACGCTGCAGGAATTCATCGCCTACGCCAAGGCCAGCCCGGGCAAGCTGAACTTTGCCTCGCAAGGCAATGGCTCGCTCTCGCATGTGGGCACGGCGCTGCTGGAGCAAACCACCGGCATCGACATGACACATGTGCCCTACAAGGGCTCGGGCGCGGCGATTCAAGACGTGCTGGGGGGCCAGGTGCAGGTCTTCATGACCACGCCGCCGTCGGTGATGCAGCACGTGCAGGCCGGCAAGCTCAAGGCCTATGCCGTGACGGGCAAGACCCGCCACCCCGGCCTGCCCAATGTGCCCACCACCGCTGAGGCCGGCTTGCCCGGCTTCGAGCTGGAAGCCTGGGTCGCATTGTTTGCGCCCGCCGGCACGCCAGCGGCGGTGGTGCAGCAACTCAGCGAGAAGGTGAAGGCCGCGCTGGCCACGCCCGAGGCCAAGGGTGCGGCCGAGCGCAGCGGCATCGAGATTCGCTACCAGGGCCCCGAAGCCTTGGCCGCGCTGGTGCAGCGTGAGACGGCGTACTGGGCGCAAGTCATCAAGGTCAAAGGCATTCACGCGGATTGAAGTTCACTCAAACGTTAACCAAGGAGACAGATCATGAGAAAACTGAAGCAGAACATGCAATGGACATTCGGCGCCGTGGCGGCCGCGTGGGCGCTCGGCGCAGCAGCCCAGGCGCTGCCCAAGGCGAGCCCGGAATCGGTGGGCATGTCCAGCGAACGCCTGGCCAAATTGAGCGCCGTGCTGCAGCAAGAAGTGGCCGACAAACGGCTGCCGGGTGCGGTGGTGATGGTGGCGCGCAAGGGCAAGCTGGTTTATGCCCAGGCCTTCGGCGGCCTGAACGGCGCACAAGCCGGCAACGACGGCGGCGCGATGAAGGAAGACTCGATCTTTCGCATCTATTCCATGACCAAGCCGATGGTCAGCACGGCGCTGATGATGTTGGTGGAAGACGGCAAGGTGCAGCTCACCGACCCGGTGTCCAAGTTCCTGCCCGCGTTCAAGGCACCGATGGTCAGCGTGTCCGCGCTCGACCCGGTGAGCGGCGCGGTGAACAACCGGCTGATCGCGGCCAACCGCGAACCGACGATTTACGACCTGTTGCGCCACACCTCGGGCATTGCCTATGGCGAGCTGACGCGCAACGCCCTGGTGCGCGACGCCTACATCAAGGCCGGCGTGTACAAGCCCACGCTCGACTTCGATGCCCGCGAGCAGCCCGGTGCGCAAATGGCCGAGGCCCTGGGCAAGGCACCGCTGGCGCAGCAACCCGGCACCACCTGGGAGTACAGCCTGTCGGTGGACGTGCAGGGCCGGGTGATCGAGGCTGTGAGCGGCAAGCGCCTGGGCGAATTCATGCAAGAGCGCTTGTTCGGGCCGCTGAAGATGGCCGACACCGGTTTCATGGTGGCCGCGCCCAAGCTGCCGCGGCTGGCCGAGCCCTTTGCCAAGGACCCGGCCACCGGCGTGGACAACAAACTGGTGGACGTGAGCAAGCTGCCGGGCAACGACTCGGGCGGTGCCGGCGGTGTCAGCACCGCGGGCGACTACCTGCGCTACTGCCAGGCCATGCTCAACGGTGGCCAGCTCGACGGCGCGCGCATCCTGTCGCGCACCACGGTGCGCCACATGACCAGTGACCACCTGGCCGGCGTCAACACCACCTCCAACCCGGGCATGCTGCTGCTCGGCTCGCCGGGCTATTCATTCGGCCTGGGCTTCCTGGTGCGCCCGGCCGACGGCAACGCCGCCGTGCAAGGCTCGGCCGGTGAATTCATGTGGGCGGGCTACGGCGGCACCTTCTTCTGGGCCGAGCCCAAGGAGCAGGTTTGCGCCGTCTACATGACGCAGGCCCCCAGCCCCTTGCGTGCCGGCTACCGGCGCATGATGAAGGAGCTGGTGTCGCAAGCAATCGTTGATTGAGCGGCGGCTGCGGCTGCCGGCTGTGCGGTGCTAACGTTTGATAGCACTTACCACGGCCCCGTGCCGCAGTGCCGGCATCAGCCTGGGGGCGCCTGGCCGGGCGTGGGTTGCGGGCCACGCCAAACCCAGGCCATGTAGGCGGCGAACGCCAGCGTGCTGGCCACGAAGACCGCCACCTGCGCCGCTGCGGGCAGCGTCGGCACCAGCGCGAACAGCACGGCGAACGGCGCGCCACCGGCGGCGGTGGAGGCCACGTTTTCGCCCAGCGTGGTGCGGCGGCTGAACAAGCCCAGCGCATACGACAGCACATCCACCGGGAACGTCATGCGCAGCATGATCAGCGAGGCGATGCGGTGGCGCGGGTGGATCAGCCGGTCGATGTTCGCGTGCCGGCACACCGACGGGAAGCTGCGCAGGATGAACGGGCGCGCATGGCGCGCGAGCATGAACGACAGCGCGGCCCCGGCCACCCAGCCCGCGAGCAGCAGCAGCGCCGTCCACGTTGGGCCCCAGGCCAGCACCGCTATGGGCACCAGCGGCAAATTGGTCAGCGCGGGCAGCAACACCGCCGTGACTGACGTGGCAAAGAAGATCAACACCGCCAGCCGCGGGTGCGCCAGCAGCACACCCTGGAGAGGCGCCGCGAACTCGCGCGCCAGGAGCACAGCCATGGCGAACAGGGCAAACGCCGCCAGACCCATGCGCAGCGGCGGCAGCAGTTCCTGCCAGGTCAACGCGGGGCGCAAGGAGGCGGTGGGGGCGGGCATGAGGTGAGGTGGGGTGTCGGTGGGGTGTCGGTGGCGTGATGCCAGGCCGGCAGCGCCATGCCGGGGGAATGGGCCAAAGGCCACTTCAAAATTTAAACCTGCACCGCCGCGGCCAGCTTGCGCCCGCGCAAACCACGCCAGCCCGGCCCGCCAAGCTCAGGGCCAAACCGGTGCGCCGGCGCGGGCTTCAGTTGCTCAAAGTGCGAAGTTCGTGCAACGATTCTGCGTCTTCATGAACGCCGAAGGGATGTGATGGATGCAAACCAGTGGCCCGCAAGAGCGGGCAGCCCGCGCCCGCTCGACCGGCGCGATGTGTTGCAAGCCGCCGCCTGCATCGGCACCGCTTGCCTGGGCGGCCCGTTGGCGCTGGCGCAAGGGCCCGCGCCCGCGGCGCGGCGCGAACATGGCCGCACCCTGCTGGTTGATCCATCGGGCCGGCCGTTCAGGAGTGCCAGGCTGCCTGCCGGCGAGCCGCACATCTTCAACTACCCGTTCGAGTCCACGCCGGTCTTCCTGATCGCCTTGCCGCGCCCGGCCGCGCCGGTGGCACTGAGCAGCAGCACGCAACAGCGCTACGAGTCGCTGCCGGGCAGCGGCGCGCAGCGCAATATCGTCGCTTACTCGGCAATCTGCGCGCACAAGCTGATGTACCCGACGCCGGAGATCAGCTTCATCAACTTGCGCAAGGGCCTGGCCGACGAGCCCGCGCACGTGGTGCACTGCTGCGGCGACAACTCGCGTTACGACCCCACCCAAGGCGGCAAGGTGATCAGCGGGCCGGCGCCGCAGCCACTGGCGATGATCGCGCTGGAGTGGAACGCCGCCAGCGACGAGCTGCATGCCGTGGGCACGCTCGGCAGCGAAATGTTCCAGGCCTTCTTCGACAAATACGAGTCGCGCCTGTCGCTGGCGCATGGGGCCAAGGCAAAGAGCCGCAGCGCTGCCACGGCGGTGGTGCGGTCGGCGTCGAACTACAGCCGGCAGTTGCAGGGGTGCAAGGCTTGAGTGCTGTGCCGGCTGCTGCGACAGGGGCACGCCGGGCATGCACATCAATCAGCATCATGTGATGCTATATTTGATGCTGACTGAAGGAGTTCGAGACATGCGCACAACGGTGAATATCGACGACAAGCTGCTGGCGAAGGCGACCAAGCTAGCCGGCGCCAAGGATCGCTCGGCAATGCTGGGCGAGGCGTTGAAGGCGCTCATCGAACGCGAAAGCGCCAAGCGCCTGGCCCGGCTCGGCGGCACGCAGCCTGGCTTGGCGGCGGCGCCTCGCAGGCGCACTCGAGGCGCGGCGTGATACTGGTTGACACCTCCATTTGGGTTGACCACCTTCGCCGCGGCGATGCCCAGCTGGTTGGCTTGCTGGAGCAAGCCAAGGTGCTGTTGCACCCGTTCGTGCTTGGCGAGATTGCCTGTGGCAGCCTGGCCGACCGCGTGCCGCTCCTGGACCTGTTGCAAGACTTGCCCGCCGCCCCGGTGGCCGAGCAGGAAGAGTTGCTGGAGTTCATCGAATGCCATGCCTTGCATGGCAAGGGCGTTGGCTATGTCGATGTACATCTGTTGGCGGCAGTGGCGCTGAGTGGTGGTGGCGGTGGTGGCGCGAAGCTCTGGACACGCGACAAGCGCCTGGGCGTGGCCGCGCAAGCGTTGGGTTGCGCGTTCTTGGCTGGTGCGGCGCATTGAGGCCCGATGCAGTGGGTGGCAGAAACCGGCCAGGCGTCATGGTTTCGATCCCATCGCCACCAGCGCCTGCTGCAAGTCCGCCAGCGTGTTGGCGTTAACACCATGGCCCAGCGGAAACGACTCCTTGCCGCCGTGCACCACAAAGCATGAGCCGCACGCTACCGGCGGCGGTGCTGCCAGCGTCACGCATCCTGACTTCTTGGCAGTCAACACTGTGCTGGGCAACCTCAAGACGTCCTTGTCGGGCACGTACCATGCCTTCGGGTACAAGAAGTACGCGCATCGCTACCTTGGACAGGTGCAGTATCTGTTTAACCGTCTATTCAACCTACAAACCACCCTGCAACGCTTGGTGCGGGCGGCATGTCAGGCTGGCCCTTGCGGCTTGCGGGCAATTCGGGCGGCTGAACTTTTTTGCTGATCAGGAAAGAGGAGGTAGCCCACCGGGTAGCCGCGGTACATCGAGTCGAACAGGTCCCGCACCTTGGCGTTGGCCCAGATGAAGGGCCGCTGGATGTCACGCAGGCCGATGCGACCGAGGCCGATGTCGTTGATGAGGCCACCCAAGCTGTAGTGGACCTCCTTGAACAACGTATCCGTCATTTGCCCGCTCCCTCGTTTGTTCTCGTAGTCATCGTCAGCAGGCTGCAGCTCTCGCCTTTGCCCGCAGCCTGGCCGGATCGGCTATCAGCTCAATCGCCTGGCGACACCATCGGCACCAAGCGCCCGTCGTCGAACTCCATGACCACCGTAGTGACCGTTAGCGGGTCTTCGGGCAGCTTCAGACCGAAGGCCTCGTACCCGCCGTTGGCAGTCCGTGCTTGCTGAGGAACACCGGCCTCGAGCTTGTTGAACAGCGGGCCGAACAGGACTCCGGGTGTCACACCGTCGTGCAGCATCGAGGCATGGGCCACGCCTTCCATCCTGTCGCCGTTCGGGCCATTGATGACGAACTGCTTGGAAACTCCCATCCATTCGGCATGCAGGAAGTCGGTGGCGGCCAGCAGGTGCAGCACTCGAAGCTTGCTTTCATCGTCGCCGTCCAGAACATAGGCGCGGGCTGCGACCCGGGCGATGTAGCCGCCTTCGTCTGCGTAGGCCCACAGATTGACGCAAACCTCGGGGTTGCGCAGCGGGCGTGGATTGGTGCCAGACATTGGGTTTCTCCCAGAATTGATTCGTTCGTTGGTTCAGGTTGTCGGCGTGTTCTCGTTCGGGTGTAGCTGGCGATGTTGTCAATGGCGAAGTCGATGGCACCGCTCATCACCTCGACGGTGGCCGAGCCGCCGCGGCCAGCATGGCTTCAACGAACTCGGTTCGGTTTTCACACAGCACGGCAACACGCTCCCCGCGCTGCACGCCCAAGGCTTGCAGCACGCGGCACAGGCGGTTCACGCGCGCTTGCAACTCGCGTAGTTGATGCGCCGCTCGCCTTCAACCAACGCCGTGCGCTGCGGGGCGCACCTGGCGCGTTCTCGCACAGCGGCGTCCACCGTCAGCTGCGCTGCAGCCAGCGGCAGCGTGCCGCCCGCGTTCACTTGTAGGTGCCCAGCTTGCGCGCCAGCGCGCCGGCCTTCTCGTACTCGTTGCGAATGTCAGCGCTGAACTGTTCGTTGCTCAGCGTGATGCGCTGCGCGCCCAGGGCGGCCAGGCGCTGCTTGGCTTCGGGTGTGTCCATGGCGTTGTTGATCAGCCCGGCCAGCACCGCCACCACCTCGCGCGGCGTCTTGGCCGGGGCCATGAAGCCGTACCAAACCGGCGTGGGCACATAACCTGAAACGTTAACCTCTTCGGTGATGGCGGGCAGCTCGGGCAACAGCGTGGAGCGCGACACATCAAACACCGCCAGGCCCCTGGCGCGCCCGCTTTGCAGGTGCTGCGCCACCAGCGGCACGACCACTGGGAACACGCCCAGCGTGCCGCCGATCAAATCCGTCATCGCCTGGGCCGTGCTCTTGTAGGGAATCTCCGGGATGTCGATGCCCACCGCCTGCTTGAACAGTTCCATCTGCTGCTGGCTGATGGTGCCGGGGCCCGACGAGCCGTAGCTCAGCTTGCCCGGGTTGGCCTTGGCGTAGGCGATCAACTCCTTGGTCGTCTTGAGGTTCAGTTCGGGGTTGACCGCCAACACCAGGGGAATGACGGCCACCTTGGCCACGGGCACAAAGTCTTTGTCAGGGTCGTACGGCGGGTTGGCGCTCTGGCTGGGCACGATGACCATCGGGTTGGCCGCGATCAGCAGCGTGTAGCCGTCGGGCGCGGCCTTGACCACGGCTTGCGTGCCGATCAGGCTGCCACCGCCGTCGCGGTTTTCGACCAGCACCTGCTTGCCGGTTTTTTCAGTGATGCCTTGCGCCACGGTGCGGGCCAGGGCGTCGCTGCCGGTGCCGGCGGAATAGGGCACGACGATGCGGATGGGCTTGTTGGGGAAATCACTCTGCGCTTGGGCCAGGCCGGCCAGGCTCCACGCGAGTGCATGGCCAGCAACGGCCAACAGGCGGCGGCGTGCCAGCTTGTGCGAGGTGTTCATCCAGTCTCCTTCGGTACTTCAATCAACCCGGCTTGCCGGGCAGCGCGCAGTTCGGCATCACTCAACCATGACGCCAGGATCTGCGCGCCGTCAGCCGCTTTCCAGGGCCGAAACGGCAAGGGCGTGGCCGGCACGCTGCGGCTGAAGCGCGGCGCCGGGGCGGGTTGCACCACGCCATCAATGTCGATGTAAGTGGCGCGCGCTTGCAGATGCGGGTGTTGCGGCGCTTCGGCCAGGCTGAGCACCGGCGCGAAACACGATTCGGTGCCTTCAAACGCTTCGCACCACTGTGCGCGCGTGCGCTGGCTGAACTTGGCGGCGATCAGCGTCTTGGCCGCGCCCCAGGTGGCGCGGTTCCATTGATCCGGCAACAGCGAGTCCAGCGCCAGCACGCGCAGCACTTCGGCGTAGAACTTGGCCTCCACGGCGCCGATGGCCACCCACTGGTCGTCGCTGCAGCGGTAGACGTCGTAGAACGGCGCACCGGAGTCGGTGATGTTGGTACCACGCTCGGTGCTCATCATGCCGGCGGCATGGGTGCCGTGCGGCTGCGTCATCAGCGAGGCCACACCGTC
>JANMYI010000093.1:0-7699 GCA_031381955.1 Burkholderiales bacterium | reverse complement strand
GTTTTCGATCGCCGTGATCTGCGAAGCGGTGTCGCCGTCTTTCTTGCCCGAGGCGGTCATCAGCTTGGCGCCGAGCTTCTTGGCTTCGGCCTGCGCGCCTTCCTTCATCTTCACGAAGAACGGGTTGGTTTCGGTCTTGGTGATCAGGCCGATCACCGGCTGTTTCTGCGCCAGGGCGGCGCCGCTGCTCAACAAGGCGGCGGCCACAACGGCGATCAGGGTCTGGGTGTGCATGAGGGTTGTCTCCGAATGGTTGTGCGGGGAAAGGTTAGGGGCGCAATGGGCGCCGTGCCACTGTCATTTCAGGCCGGGCGGGGCGCGATTCTGGCGGCCGTTGATAAATAAATCAAGTGGATTGATTAATGGATTACCCGATGGTCAAGCCCCCTGGCGCGGGCGATATTCGCGGCCTCCTGGCTAGCCCGGCGCTGCGGCGTGATGCGCGCGCGGCCCGGGCGCACAACTATTTTTTGGAGACAGCATGTTCGTGGTTTGCGGTGAAGCCCTGATGGACGTTTTCGCCACCGGCGACACCGCCACCGGCACCATGCTGGACGCACGCATCGGCGGCTCGCCGCTGAATGTGGCCATTGGCCTGGCCCGCCTCGGCCAGCCGGTGGCGTTTTTCGGTGCGTTGTCGACCGGCTTCCTGGGCCAGCGCCTGGAGCGCGCGCTGCGCGAAGAGGGCGTCAGCACTGCGTGCACCCAGCATGTGGCCGCCCCCACCACGCTCAGCCTGGTGGGGCTGGATGCGCAGGGCGTGCCCTCGTATGCGTTCTATGGCGACGGCGCGGCCGACCGCCAAGTGCACCTGGGTGCGCTGCAACAGGTGCCGGCCGCAGCGCGCGCCTTTCACTTCGGCAGCTACGCCATGGTGGTGCCGCCGGTGGCGCAGACGCAGCGCGCCTTGGTGGAACGCGAACACCGCCGCAGCCTGATTGCCTACGACCCCAACATCCGCTTGAACGTGGAGCCCGATATCGAGCGCTGGCGCGCCGCCTTGAGCTGGATGCTGCCGCGCACGCATATGCTGAAGATCAGCGACGAAGATCTCGCGCTGCTGTACCCCGGTGCGCAAGCGCCCGTTCTGGCAGCGCAGTGGCTGGCACAAGGTGTGGCGTTGGTGGTGTTGACGCGCGGCGGCGACGGGGCCACCGCCTTCGCCGCCGCCGGCACGCAGGAAGTGGCCGGGGTGCCGGTACAAGTTGTCGACACCGTGGGCGCCGGCGACACCTTTCAAGCCGCCATGCTGACCGCTCTGGCCGAGCGCGGCGCGCTCAGCGCCACGGCGCTGCGTGGCCTGCATGCCGCAGCGCTGGCCGAGGTGTTGGCGTTTGCCGCGAGCGCCGCGGCCTTGACGTGTTCACGGCGCGGCGCAGACCTGCCGCGCCGCGCGGAGTTGCCTTAAACCTTCAGGCTGCCACCGGGGTGGCCGCGGCCAGGCACTTGTTGCACTTACCCAGGCCGGGCAGGCGTGGGTCGGGCTTGCCGTCGCCGGTTTTGAAATTCGCCTGGCACTTGCGGCAGACGTACATTTTTGAGCTGGACATCATGGGCCGTGAGCCCGGGCCGCTGTTGGGCCGCGCTGCGGAATACTCCGCCTGCGTTTGACGCAAGCGCGCGCCGGTGTCCGAAACAGCGGGAACGGTAGAGCGTTTTGTGGCCATATGCGGAGTCGGGTGTGGGCCGCGCATTCTACCCGATGGCCCACACCGGCGTGGCCGCCCACCCCTCAAGCGCGGCGGTGCTGCAAGGCGGGCAACTGGCTGCGCACTCGCTGCAAGTGCGCACTGTCGACATCAGCGCAGACCACACCTTCCCCTTCGGGCACACACCCCAGCAGGTCGCCCCAAGGCCCCACCAGCAGGCTGTGACCCCATGTGCGGCGGCCATTTTCATGGCGCCCGCCCTGCGCAGCGGCCACCACGTAGCATTGGTTTTCAATCGCCCGTGCGCGCAGCAACAGTTCCCAGTGCGCCTGCCCCGTGGTGTGGGTGAAGGCCGATGGCACGCACAACACATCGCACGGCGGCAGCATGAGGGCACGGTACAGCTCGGGGAAGCGCAGGTCGTAGCACACCGACAGCCCCACGCGCAGCGTGCCACACTGCACGGCGACGCTTTGGGTGCCGGGTTCGAGCACCCGGCCTTCGTCGTACGCCTCGCGCCCGTTGTCGTAGGCGAACAGGTGGATCTTGTCGTAGCGCGCGGCCAAGCTGCCGTCAGGCGCGTACACGAGGTTGGCATTGCGCAGCTTGGGTTGACCCGCCTGGCGCAGCGGCAGCGTGCCACCCACCAGCCACAGTTTGTGGCGCTGTGCGGCCTGGGCCAGCATGTCCTGAATCGGCCCGCTGCCCGGGCTTTCGGCAATGGCGAATTTGTCGACATCGCTGCGGCCCATCAGGCAGAAGTACTCGGGCAGGCAGACGAGTTGCGCGCCCGCGTCCGCCGCCTGGGCCAACAGCCGGCCGGCGGCTTCGAGGTTGCGGCCAACGTCGGGCGTGGAAACCATCTGCACGGCAGCGATCTTCATGGCGTGGCTTTGCGCGCGGCGCTGGCGGCGCCAGCGATGGTGGGAGCCGAGGGAGCCGAGGCCGGGGTGTCTTCGGGCAGCTTGGCCCCGGGCAAACGCTCGATGCGCTCGACCTTGGGCGCGGCCCACGAGCCCGAAACATGAAACTCGCGCGTACCGGCCAGCATGAGCGGGCGGCGCAGCACCAGCTGGGCCACGAACGTGCCCAGGCCGATGATCGGGTTGACGGCGGCATAGGCCAGCGAGGCCGCGCCGGCATTGATCTCAGGCACGATCAACACTTGCAGCGCCTGCGTCTCGCGTTGCAGGTCGGCCGCACCGTCCAGGAAGACGGTGGCTTGCACGCCGCGCATGCGCAGGTTGCGCGTGCTGGCCACGCCCTTGGCCACGTTGACTTCGCCCGCGACGCTGTCGAATGCGAAGCCGGCTTCGAAAACGTCGCGAAAATCCAGCAGCAAGCGCCGCGGCAGCGACTGCAGGCTCAAGATGCCCAGCAGCCGCGCCGCGCCCGGCTCGGCGTTGAGAAACTGGCCGGCGTCCAGCGCCACCTGCATTTGCCCGGCCAGGCTGGGCAGGTCAAACTCCAACGGCGAGCCGGCCCAGCTCAACTGCCCGTGCACCTGGCCCTTGCCGCCGCGCAGCGCCTTGCCCGCGCCGAGGCGTTCGGCGAAGGCGCCGCTGTCAGCCAGGTCGAGCTTGAAGTCCAACTCCATGCGCCGGCCGCCGGCCGCGTTGGCCCAATGCCCGCTGGCATTCAGGCGCGCCTCGGGGGTGATGACGTTGAGCTTGTCCAGGTGCCAGCCCGGCCCGGCGCGCGTGCTGCGGTTGACGGCCTCGATCTCGACACGGCCGAACTTGCGGCCGCGCAGTTCGAAGTCGTCGACCACGATGTCCAGCGCCGGCACGCTGGCCGGGGCCGTGCTGATGAATTCCTCGACCGCGGCCACGTCGGCCGGCGGCAACGACAGCCGCGCCAGCCGAGCCATCAGCTTGCCCGGCTGGGCAGCGTCGTTGCTTTGGCGGTATTCGACATGGCCGTTCAGTTGCGTGGCGTTCACGCTGGCGCGCCAGATCGTCTCGGCCGCCGAGGCCTGCTGGCTGATGCCCGCCACCACCTGTGACAGCCGGCGCGGCCCGGCCACCAGTTCGGCCGCGCGCAGCGCCACCGTCTGCGGCCAGTAGCTGCTGGCCCCCGCGTCACGGCCCGGTTCACGGCCTGGTTCGCGGCCTGGTTCCACTGCTCCGAGTCGCTTTAGCGCGGCGGCCCAATCGTCGGTGTTGAGCCCGGTGAGGTTCAGGTTGGCATGCACACCGGCCGGCGGCGTGGGCATGGTGTCGTTCACGCCGATGCCACCGCGCAGCACGCGCGGCACGTCGCCGCTCACGTCGCGCTGATATTGCGCCTGCAGCAAGTTGCCCAGATCGACCTGCAACACATCGCGCCCGCCGGGCTGGGGCGTGGTTTGATAGCGCAGCGGCAAGGCTGCCTCGGCGCCCTTGGCCAAGGGCGCAGGCAGATTGATTTCCATGCCGACCAGGTTGCTGGTGACGGTTATGTCCGCCAGCCCCTTCACCACGCCCAGGTTTAGCCGGTAGGCCGCCGTGCCGCGCAGCACGGCGGCCGCGCGCGCCAGGTCGGGCAACTCGGCGCTGCGGCGCAGGCCTTCAGCGCTGGCCTGGCCCTGGGCGCTGAAGCGCAGGCTGCCGTCGCTCTGGCTGGCGCCTTCCAGCACCAGCTCACCGCCCAGCGCGCGCGCATGCCCGCCCACGATGGCAAAGCCGCGCTCGCTGAAGTCGACGCGGCCGCGGGCCTGCGCCAGCAGGGGCAAGTCGGGGCGCCAGCGCACGTCGTTGCCGGCCAGGGTGACACTGCCACGCACACCGGTGTGGCCCGGGTCAGCCAGCGGCACGTTCAAGGCCAGGCGCAGATCGGCCGCGCCGTTCACGACCATGGGCTTGAGTGCCTGGCCCAGCCAGCCGCCAACGGGTGTGACATCAATGAAGCGCAGGATGTCGCTCGCCGGGCCGTGACCCTGGCCTTCAAGCTTGAGTGTGGGCTGCTGCGCCAGGTTGGCAATGCCGCCTTGCACGTCTTTGAAATCGACGCCGCCCAAGCGCGCTTGCACGCCGCGCAGTTGCAGGGTCAGGTGGTCGATCTCGATCTCACCGCTGACCCGGCTCAGCGCCGGCCAGGGCGATGTCCAACCCGCTTCGCCGGGCAGGTAGGCGAAGCTCACATCCTGCGCCTGGGCGGTGATCTTGAAGTCGCCCTCGCTGGCCTTGTGGAAAGGGAATTCCCACAAGTCACCCCGCACCTTGACATCGGCGCTGGCCACCGTGCCGCCCAACACCGCGCGGCGCACGTAGTCGCGCACCGGCGCCGGGATGCCCAGCGGCAGGTAATGCGCCACGCGCGTGGCATTGCCCTGGGTCAGGCGGGCGCTCAGGTCGAGCTGGCCGGGCAAGCGCCCGCCCTTGGCAAAGCCGCTGCCCGGCCCGGTGCGCCAGGTGGCCGTGATCTCGCCTTGGGCGTCGGCATTGGCAAAGCGCGCGTCCTGCACTTTCAGCTCGATGGCCGGCGGCGCGGCCGGGTCGGCCGCGGCCACGATGCGCCAGTTCAGCTGCGCGGCCAGGCGCTGCAGCGGCACCACCGGGGCTTCGAGCACGCCGGGGAAGATCAAGGCGCCGTCGCTCATGGCCAGGCGCGCCTCGCCACCCCGTTCGTTGCCGCTGAGGTCGATGTCGGCATTGCGAAAGCCCGGCCGCCCCACCGGCGGCGCCTGGCCCGGCGCGGGCGGCGTATCGGCCTTGGCCGCGGCCACGCTCACGCCGCTCAAACGCGAGCGCACCTGGTAGGCCTGCGGTGCGTCGAGCGGCCCCTGCCAGCTCAGCGTCAGCGCTTGCACCACGCCCTGTGGCGCCAAGGCGCCGAGCAAGCGGCGCATCGCATCGCCCAACGGCAGCTTGGCCGCGGTACGGGCCATCACGGCCAGGTCAAGCCGGTCAGCGCTGAAGCTGCCGCTGGTGAGCGGGTGCACGTTGGGGTCCATGCTGCCGAGGTCTTGCTTTTGCTTCCAGCTGGCTTGCAGCTGGCCAGCCGGCCAAACCAGGCCGTCGCCCGTGGTGAAACCGAAGCGGCGCGCGGTCATGTTCACGCCGTGCAGATCACGCTTGATCTCGATGCGCCCCTGCACCTGCGCAAAGGCCAGCGGTTCCAGGTTGCGCGCCAGGCGCACCGTCACCGCGCGCAACGCCACGTCGAGCGCCACTTCACGCGGCAGGCCCTGCTCAAACTCGGCCCAGGCGCGCACGGCGCCATCGCCCTCGCGCAGCTCGAACGGCAGTTCGACATGGCGGCGCAGCTCGGCCACGTCGGCGCGCGGCAGCGCAACGTACAGGGTGCCGCTCCAGCGCTTGAAGTCAGCGCTGCGTGCCAGCATCGGCTGGCTGAACTGGCCGCGCAGGCTGAAGCGCTCGCCCCATTGCGGCGGCGGCGTGGCGTCGAGCCGCAACTCGTGCTTGCGAAATGAATTGCGCAGCACCAGATCCACTGCACGCAATTGCAGCGGTGGCGCGCCGCGCTGCTCATCGCGCCAGCGCACGCTGCCACCGCGGATGACGAACTCGTCCTGCTCGAAAAACCAGTCCAACACGCTGCTGTTGGCGCTTGCGCCGGGCCGGCTCATGTCCAGGCCACCCACATACAAGCGACCGGTCGCGTCGCGCCGCACGTCCAGCTCGGCGCCTTCTATGTGCAACTGCGCAAAGCGCGGCTCCAGCGCCAGCACGGACTTGAGCGACAGCGCCGTGACCACGTGGCCCAGCACCAAGGCGTCGCGGCCTTCGGCGTCGAGCAAGCGCACATCGCGCAGCGTCAGCGCGGGCACCCAACTGCTGGACTGAACGCTGATCTGGCCAATGCGCACCGGCACGCCCAGGGTGCGGCTGGCTTGCGCCTGCACCTGCTCACGCCAATCGTCGATGTGCGGCAGAATGAACCAATGCAGGGTCAGCCACGCCAGCAGCAGCAAGCTCCAGGCGCCCAACACCGCCCACAGGGATATGCGCCACAGCAGGCGCAATCCCGCCCAGTGATGGCGCGGCTTCACGGTGGATGCAGGAGCGAGGGGTGAGGACATTGCGCAGCGTTGGTCAGCCTAGCACAGCGACTGTCTGACTCCAGGCCATGCTCAACGCAACACCGGGTTCGCCTGACGACGCACCGGCCAGCACAAGTTTCGGCGCGCAGCACAGCCGTTTCGTGCAGCGGGTGCGGCGGCGTTATGGCATCGAATTGCCCTGGCTGCCCGCCGGCTTGCCACAGGCTGCCGGCATCTGTGCGCTGGTGGCGCGGCTGCAAACCCGGGGCCGCGATCTGCCCGGCGCCTTGCGCGTGGCGCGGCACCTGGTGCTTGAACGCCTGGCCTGCCTGGATGTGGAGCAAGCCGCGCCGCTGCATGACGTGACGGCCACGATGACGGCGCTGGCCGAAGCCGCGCTTGAACTCGCCCTGGCGCAGGCACGCAGCGATGCCGATGCGCGTTACGGCGCGCCGCGCACGGCGGGCGGCCAAGACATCGACTTCTGGATCGTCGGCATGGGCAAGCTCGGCGCGCGCGAGCTGAACGTCTCGTCAGACATCGACCTGATCTACGTCTATGAAGACGAAGGCCAGACGCCGGGTGCGGCGTCCGCCGGCGTGAGCGCACACGAGTTCTTTGCCTTCGTGGCCAAACGGCTGTATGCGCTGATCGGCGAGAGCACCGATGACGGCATCGTCTTTCGGGTGGATCTGGCCTTGCGCCCCAACGGCAAATCGGGCCCGCCGGTGGTGAGCCTGTCCATGCTGGAGGAATACTTCCTGGTGCAGGGCCGCGAGTGGGAGCGTTTCGCCTGGCTCAAAAGCCGCGTCGTCGCGCCGCGCGCTGCCGTCACGAGCGGGCGTGCGTTGGCGCTGCGCTCACTCGTCACCCCCTTCGTCTACCGCCGCTACCTCGATTACGGCGTGTTCGAAGGCCTGCGCCGCTTGCATCGCCTGATCCGCGAAGAAGCGCAGCGCCGCGCCGCCGGCCGGCCCGAGCGCGCCAACGACGTCAAGCTGTCGCGCGGCGGCATCCGCGAGATCGAGTTCATCGTCCAGCTCATGCTCGTCGTGCGTGGCGGCCA
>JANMYI010000073.1:0-10055 GCA_031381955.1 Burkholderiales bacterium | reverse complement strand
TAAACCCAGCCCGCTGTGGCCGGGCCGAGTGCGCGCGCGCCGTTGTAGCTGATGCCGATGGCGGCAATGGCCAGCGGCAACTCCTCGCGCGGCACCACATCCACCACGGTGGAGTTCCAGGCCGGCGACAGCAACGCGGTGCAGCAGCCGGCCAGGAAGATCAACAACAGCAGGCTGCCCGCACCGAGCCAGCCGGCCAGCATCAGCGCAGCCAGCAGCGCCACCAGGCCAGCCTGCACGGCCAGCGCGCCGAGCATGAGGCGGCGCCGGTCGGTGGTGTCGGCCATCACGCCCGCGGGCAAGCTCAACAGGAACATCGGCAGGAACACGGCCGTTTGCACCAGCGCGGCCAGGAACGACGACTGCGTCAGTTCCACCACCAGCCAGGCCGCGGCCATGGTCAGCATGGCATTGCCCACGAAGTAGGCGGTGCCGCCGGCGAGCAAGGTGCGCAGCGCGCGGTGGCGCAGGATCGTCATGGGCGCAGCTTAGCTTGTGACTGAACGATCGCTAGCGCATTCCCTGAGCCGTGGCTCAGGGGCCAGCCTTCAGAATCGCTCGACCGTTCTTGGAGGCGTGGCATGCGCAAGGTGTGGCTGAAGGAATATCCCGCTGGCGTGCCGGCGGAGATCCGCACCGACCTTTATCCCTCGCTGCTGGTCCTGCTCGATGAAAGCTTTGCCAAGCACGCGCCGCTGCCGGCGTATCGCTTCATGGGCAAGAGCATCAGCTACACGCAGGTGAACGATCTGTCGCGCGCCTTGGCAGCCTACTTGCAGAGCCTGAAACTCGCGCGCGGCGAGCGCGTGGCCATCATGTTGCCCAACGTGCCGCAGTACGCGGTGGCGGTGGTGGCCGTGTTGCGCGCAGGCTGTGTGGTGGTGAACGTGAACCCGCTGTACACGCCGCGCGAACTGGAACACCAGCTCAAGGATTCGGGCGCACGCGCCATCATCATTCTTGAAAACTTTGCCGCCACGCTGGCGCAGGTGATCGACGCCGTGCCGACCAAGTACGTGCTGCTGGCCGCCATGGGCGACATGCTGGGCCTGTTCAAGGGCGGCGCGGTCAACCATGTGGTGCGCAACGTGCGCAAGCTGGTGCCGCCGTTCACGCTGCCCGGGGCGGTGCGCTTCAATCAGGCCGTGGCCCAGGGCACGCGCATGACCCTGGCGCCGGCCCATGTGGGGCCCGACGACATTGCCGTGTTGCAGTACACCGGCGGCACCACCGGCGTGAGCAAGGGCGCGGTGCTGTTGCACCGCAACCTGGTGGCCAACGTGTTGCAGGCACAGGCCTGGAACCAGCCCGCGCTGGCGGCCATTCCGAGCGACGAACAACTCACCACCGTGTGCGCGCTGCCGCTGTATCACATCTTCGGTTTCACGGCGAACATGATGCTGTCGATGCGCCTGGGCGGCTGCAACATCCTGATCCCCAATGCGCGCGACATCACGGCCTTGCTGAAGGCGTTGGCGCATGAGCGCTTCCACAGCTTTCCGGCCGTGAACACGCTGTTCGCCGCCATCGCCAACCACGCTGACTTTGCCAAGGTGGACTGGAGCCACTTGAAGCTGTCCGTGGGTGGCGGCATGGCCGTGACGCGCGGCACGGCACAGTTGTGGCTGGAAAAAACCGGCTGCTCGATCTGCGAAGGCTATGGTCTTTCGGAGACCAGCCCGTCGGCCACCTGCAACCCCGTCACCAGCACCGCCTACAGCGGCAACATCGGCTTGCCGCTGCCCAACACCGAGTTGAAGCTGATCGACGATGAAGGCCGCGAGGTGGCCAGCGGCGAGGCCGGCGAGATTGCCATCCGGGGGCCGCAAGTGATGGCCGGCTACTGGCAGCGCCCCGACGACACCGCCAAGGCCATGACCGACGACGGTTTCTTTCGCAGCGGCGACATCGGCATGGTCGATGAGCACGGCTACTTTCGCATCGTCGACCGCAAGAAAGACATGATCCTGGTGAGTGGCTTCAACGTCTACCCCAACGAGCTGGAAGACCTGATCAGCACCCTGCCCGGCGTGCTGGAATGCGCCGCCGTGGGCGTGCCCGATGCCCGCGCCGGTGAGGCCGTGAAGCTGGTGGTGGTGAAGAAAGACCCGGCGCTCACAGAAGCCACGGTGCGCGCTTTTTGCGATGCCAATCTCACCGGCTACAAGCGCCCCAAGCTGGTGGAGTTTCGCAGCGAACTGCCCAAGAGCGCGGTGGGCAAAATTCTGCGCCGCGAGCTGCGCGTGCTGCCCTGAGCCCGGCCTGGGCCGAGTTCACGGGTTCGCGCTGCTGCGCAGCAGCGCTTCGTGGCGCGCCTGGCGCTGCGCAAACCAGCGGCTCAAGCCAGCGTCATTGAACAGCGCGGCCAAGGCTTGCGCTTGGGCTTGCGCGTGGGCGGCGTCGGCGCCCAGGCCCTGTGCGTCCAGGGCATGGGCGCGCTCAAGGTGCAAGAAAGCGCGGTCCACGCTTTCTTCGTTGGCACGGTCGTTCGCATCCAGCAGGGCCAACCCGGCTTCGGCCTGCTCGGCCGCGGCGGCCGAGAGCTTCACCGTGTTCAAGGCCACCGCGCGGCCATAGTGGGCGCGCTCGCGCTGCACCCAACTGCCGGCGCGCTGCCACAGGAACTGGCTGCGTTCGGCGGCCAGCAGCAAGGCGCCGCACAGCGCCGGCTCGGCGTAGTCAGGCAAGCCGCGTTCTGACAAGGCCGCGGCCAGGTTGTTGCATTGCGCCGCCGCGGCGGCGTCGAACGGCGTGGTGGTTTGCCAGGCCGGGCCGTGCAGCGGCTGCAACGCGGCCAGCACGGCTTGGCCGGCTGCAGCCGCGCCTTGCGCGGGCGTGCTGAACGCGGCGCTGGCCAGGTGCACCAGCTCGGCAGCGCTGCTGGCCGCGCCGCCGCAGGCCAGTGCCAAGGCCTGGGTGCAGGCGGCAGCAGCAGCGTGCTCGCCCGCCAATTGCGCGGCCACCGCGGCCTGGCGCAGCACCACGGGTGCGCGGCTGGTGTGCAGAGCTTGCAGGGCAGCGTGGGCCTGCGCCCACTGGCCGAGTCTTTCACCTAACACATGGTTGAGCAGGAAGGCGTAGAGCGGCTGCTCGTCGGTCTGCATCGCGTTCGCATCGACCTGACCCAGCAGCGTGGCGGCGCGCTGCGGGTCGTCGTCGTGGCAGGCGTTGGCGTCTTGCAGCAAGGTGCTGGCGTCAGGCATGCGGCATTGTGCCAAGCCGTTGCGCAACGACCATGGGGCACACTGCGCCGATGAGCCTGCGTGTGCATGTCCAACAAGCCTTGAGCGAGGGCGCGGAGATCGAGTTGGATGCACCGGCCGCGCGCCACGTGCAGGTGCGCCGCTTGCAGCCGGGTGATGCGATGGTGGTGTTCGACGGCCGCGGCGGCGAATGGCCGGCTCAAGTGCTGGAGATGCGTCGCAACGCGGTGCGCGTCGCCCTGGGGGCCTGGCATGCCGGGGTGGCGGAAAGCCCTTGCGCCAGCACCCTGGCGCTGGGCGCACCGGCCAACGACCGCATGGACTGGTTGATCGAAAAAGCCACTGAATTGGGCGTGGCGGCGATCCAGCCGCTGCTGTGCGAGCGCTCCGTGCTGCGCTTGGCCGAAGACCGCGCGGCGCGCAAGCAGCAGCACTGGCAAGCCGTGGCCCAGGCCGCCGCTGAACAGTGCGGCCGCACGCGCGTGCCCACGGTGCGTCCGGCGCAGCCGCTGGCCGCCTGGTTGAAGGACCTGGCAGTGCAACAACCCGGCGCCCAGCGCGTGGTGTTGAGCCTGGCCAGCGCGGCGCGGCCGCTGCGCGACGTGGCGGTTCCCGGCGCGGCGGCGGTGTTGCTCAGCGGCCCCGAGGGCGGCTTGACAATCGATGAAGAAGCCGCGGCGCAAGCCCACGGCTTCAACCCCGCCAGCCTGGGCGCACGCACCTTGCGCGCCGAGACGGCGCCGCTCGCCGCGCTGGCTTACCTGAATCTGCAATACCCATGAACCCATGAACCCATGAACCGCCACCTCTTTTTGCTGACCCTGTGCCAGGGCCTGTACCTCATCAACAACGTGGTGTTCATCGCCATCAACGGCCTGGTGGGGCTGCAACTTGCGCCTTCGGCCTGGATGGCCACCTTGCCGCTCACCGCCTACGTGGGCGGTGGCGCGCTGAGTGCGGCCTTGGTGGCACGGCACCAGCGCCAGTACGGCCGCCAGCGCACCTTCAGCCAGGGCTTGGGCGTGGCCATCTTCTCGGCCGGCCTGTGCGCGCTGGCGGCCTGGCAGCGCAGCTTTGGCCTGCTGCTGCTGGGCACCTTGCTGGCCGGCTACTACAACGCCAATGGCGCGCTGTACCGCTTTGCCGCGGTGGAGCTGGTGCCGGCCAGCCTGCGCGAGAAAGCCATTTCATGGGTGCTGGCCGGCGGCATCATCGGCGCGGTGTTCGGCCCCAACCTGGCCGCGGCCACGCGCGACGTCCTGCCCCAGCCGTTCCTGGGCGCCTACTTGTCGCTCATTCTGGTGGCCGCGCTGGCGCTGGTGTTGATGCGTTTCATCCGCTTCGCGCCGGCCAACACCGCGGCGCAAAACGCCGCCAACCTGGCGGCCAGCCGGCCCTTGCGCGAGATCGCGCGCCAGCCGCTGTTCATCATCGCCGTGTCGGCTGCAGCCTTGAGTTATGGCGTGATGAACCTGCTGATGGCCGCCACGCCGATTGCCATGGCCCAGTGCAGCCACGCTTTCGCCGCCACGGCGCTGGTGCTGGAGTGGCATGTCCTGGGCATGTTCGTGCCCAGCTTCTTCACCGGCAACCTCATCAAAAGATTCGGCGTGCTGCCGGTGATGGCCACCGGCCTGTTGCTCAACCTGGGCTGCGTGGCCTTCGCGCTGACCGGCACCGATGTGATGAACTTCCTGGGCGCGCTGCTGGCCTTGGGCGTGGGCTGGAATTTCCTGTACATCGGCGGCACCACGCTGCTGACGCAAACCTACCGGCCCGAAGAAAAAACCACGGCCCAGGGCGCGATGGACTTCTGCGTCTACGCCACCATGACGGTCACGTCGTTCAGCTCGGGCGCGCTGGTCACCACCGGAGGCTGGGAATTCATGAACTATGGCTCGTTGTTGCCGTTGGCGGCGCTGGCCTGCGCGTTAATCTGGCTTGCACGGGTGCAAGGCGGCCAAGAGAATCGCGCTCCCGCGTAGCAGCGTTGCGGCGGGTTCAAATCATTCGAGGAGTCGAGTCATGAGCTTGTTGGACATCGTGGGTGGTCTGTTGGGTGGCGGCAAGGGCGCGGGGGGTGGTGGCAACGCCGCTCTGCTCAACGCCGTGGTCGGCATGCTGAGCAATGGCTCGTCGATCGGCGGCTTGGGTGGCCTGGTGCAACAGATGCAGAAGAGCGGCCTGGGCGACGTGGTGGACTCCTGGGTGGGCACGGGGCAGAACATGCCGATTTCGCCCGACCAGTTGAAGAACGCGCTGCCGCCCGATGTGCTGGGTGGCTTGCTGAGTCAGCTGGGTGGTGCGGCCGGTGGTGCGGCCGGCGCTGCGGGCGCCTCGCAAAGCGATTTGCTCGGCCAATTGGCCAGCATGCTGCCGCAGGTGGTGGACAAGCTCACCCCGCAAGGCCAGGTGCCTGCCGGCGGCCTGGGCAGCATGGGCGATTTGCTCGGCATGTTGATGCGAAAGTAAGGCCTGGGCGCTACCGGTTCGACCCGGCCACCAACTCAAAGCGGAACAGCCGGCATTCGATCGGCCCGTTCCACATGGGCGTGCGCCGCGACGCCTTGAGCCGCATGCGCCCGGGCAGCTTCATGTCCGGGCTCAGCACATGGGCCGTCCAGCCCGCCGGGTGCGCGGCATAGGCGTGCTTCCAGTGCGCGGCCAGGCGTTCGAAGAACTGCTCGTCCAGTTGTTCAGCCGATGGTTTGTTGGACCGCGCCTTGCCTGCCACCTCGATGCGCTCGCCATACGGCGGGTTGATCATCAGCGTGCCGGGCATGTCAGGCGGCAACGCGGGCGGCGCACGCTCCAGCGCATCGCCGCCATGAAACTGAATGGCCTGCGCGACGCCGGCGCGCTCGGCATTGCGGCGCGCGAAGTCAACCATGCGAAACGAGATGTCGCTGGCGTGAATGGGCACCGCGCTGGCGTGAATGGCGGCTTGGGCATGCGAACGCAGCCGCTGCAGCGCTGCACGCGACGGCGCATCGGCAAAGGGCAGCAGGCGCTCGAAAGCAAAGCGGCGCTTCAGGCCCGGCGCGATGCCGCAGGCGATTTGCGCCGCTTCGATGGCGATGGTGCCCGAACCGCAACACGGGTCGTGCAGCGCGCCGCCCTGCGCTGGCGTGCCCTGCCAGCCGGCGGCGGCGAGCATCGCGGCGGCCAGCGTTTCCTTCAGCGGCGCTTCGCCCTTGTCTTCGCGCCAGCCGCGCTTGAACAGCGACTCGCCCGACGAATCCACATACAGCGTGGCCTGGTCAGCAGTGAGGTGCAGCAGCAGGTTCAGGTCGGCGCTTTGCTTGTCGACACTCGGCCGCTCGCCGAGCTTTTCGCGCAACTGGTCGCACACCGCGTCCTTGATGCGCAGGGCGGCGAAGTTCAGGCTGGGCAGCGGGCTGTGCTGGGCCGTGGTGTCCACTCGAAGCGTGTGTTTGGGCGTGATCCAGCTTGACCAATCGACGCGTTGCGCCAATCCGTACAGATCGTTCTCGCTGCGGCAAGGGCCGGTCGCCACTTCGATGAGCACGCGCTGCGCCAGCCGGCTGCCCAGGTTGAGCGCCATCACCGCGGCCGCGCCGCCGTGCAACGAGACACCGCCGCGCCGCGTGTGGCCTTGCGCCTGCGGCAGCAGGGCCAGCACCTCGGCGGTGAGGAAGTCTTCCACGCCGGCGGCGCAGGGCAGGAACAGGGGCCAGGTCGTTTCAGTCATCACATCGCCTTGCGCAAATTGGCCGGGGCGATCTTCAACGCCTCGCGGTATTTGGCCACGGTGCGTCGCGCCACCGTGATGCCTTGCTCGTCGAGCATCTGGCTTAAAGCGCTGTCAGACAGCGGCTGCGCCGCGTCTTCCGCTGCAACCAGCTGTTTGATGAGCGCACGCACCGCGGTGCTCGATGCGTTGCCGCCGGCCTCGGTGTTCAGCGACGAGCCGAAGAAATATTTCAGCTCAAAGGTGCCCATCGGCGAGGCCAGGTATTTGGCGGTGGTGACGCGCGAAATGGTTGATTCGTGCAGCCCCAGTTCATCAGCAATCTCGCGCAACACCAGCGGCTTCATGGCGATGGCGCCGTGCGCGAAGAACGCCTTCTGGCGTTCGACGATGGCGCGGGCCACGCGCAAGATGGTGTCAAAGCGCTGCTGGATGTTCTTCATGAACCAGCGCGCTTCCTGCAGCTGCGCGCCCAGTGGGCTGCCCGCAGCGCCGCGCTGGCCGCGCAGCGCTTGTGCATACAAGTCGTTGATGCGCAGCTTGGGCAGCACGTCGGGGTTGAGGCTGACCTTGAAGCCGCGCCCGGTGCGCTGCACCACCACATCGGGCACCACCACCGCGGCCTGGGTGGCGCTGAAGGCGCGGCCAGGCTTGGGGTCGCACGCCAGGATCAAGGCCTGCGCCTGGCGCACGGTGTCTTCGTCGCAGCCGCAGGCCGTGGCCAGGCGCTTCAGGTCGCGCCGCGCCAACAGTTCAAGCTGCCCGGCGCAAATGGCCAGTGCCGCGGCGCGTGCCGGGCTGTCCGGCCCGCGCTTGAGTTGCAGGCCCAGACATTCGCCCAGGTTGCGTGCCCCCACGCCGGGCGGGTCGAGTCGCTGCAACCAGGCCAGCGCCAGGCGCAAGCTGGCCAGTTGTTCCTCGGCGTCCAGCTCGTCGCCGAGCACGGCGGCCAGCGCGGGCAGCAGCTCTTCCAGCGCATCGGGCAGGTAGCCCTGCTCGTCGAGCGACTCGATCAACACCGCCAAGGCGATGCGGTCGGGCCGCTCCAGGCGCAGCCCGGCCGCCTGTTCGCGCAGGTGCTCGGCCAGGTTGGGCGCGGCCTGTTCGCCGCGCTCGGCGTCGAAATCATCGTCGCTCGCAGGTGCGGTGGCGGTGGCGGGGGTTTCGCGGATGCCGTCGAAATCATCGCCCTCGGTGCCGTTTTCCCAGTCTTCGCGCTCGGTGCTGCCGAAGTCTTCGGCCTGCACTTCGGGCAGGGCGGGGTCGCTGTCGCCGCTGTCGGGCTCGTCACGCTGGGCATCGGCCACGGGCGTCGCGGCGGCCTCGAACGGCAGGGCGCCGTCTTCCTCCAACTCCAAAAAGGGGTTGGCGTCGAGCATCTGTTCCAGCTCTTGCTGCAGCTCGAGCGTGGACAGTTGCAACAGCCGGATCGACTGCTGCAACTGCGGCGTCAGCGCCAGGTGTTGCGACAGGCGAACCTGCAGGGTCGGCTTCATGGACACCCGCAACCTACATGCGGAAATGTTCGCCGAGATAGACCTTGCGCACCTGCGCATTGGCAACGATCTCGTCGGGCGTGCCTTCGGCCAAGACCGAGCCTTCGCTGATGATGTAGGCCCGGTCGCAGATGCCCAGGGTTTCGCGCACGTTGTGGTCGGTGATCAGCACGCCGATGCCGCGCGCACGCAGGAAACTGATGATGCGCTGGATCTCCAGCACGGCGATCGGGTCGACGCCGGCAAAGGGCTCGTCGAGCAAGATGAAGCGCGGCTGCGTGGCCAGCGCACGCGCGATTTCCACGCGGCGGCGCTCACCACCTGAAAGCGCCGGCGCCGGCGAGTCGCGCAGCTTGTCGATGCTCAGGTCGTGCAGCAGACCATCGAGCAATTCCTGGATGCGCGCGGGCTTGAACGCGCGGCCATTGGCATCTCGTTGCAGTTCGAGCACGGCGCGGATGTTCTCTTCCACATTCAGCTTGCGAAAGATCGACGCTTCTTGCGGCAGGTACGACAGGCCCAGGCGCGAGCGCACATGGATGGGCAGGTGCTGCACCGGCTGGCCGTCCATCTCGATCACGCCGGCATCGGCCCGCACCAGGCCCACCACCATGTAGAAAGTGGTGGTCTTGCCCGCGCCGTTGGGGCCGAGCAGGCCGACCACCTCGCCGGCGGCCACGGCCAGGTGAACGTCTTTCACCACCATGCGCGAGCCGTAACTCTTTTGCAGGCCCTGGGCCTGCAGGCGGCTTGAAGTCAGGCCCGACGCCGGGTGCCCGCTTGATTGGCCGGTGAGAGCGCAGACCGCGGCAGCCGCCTGCGTCAACGCGGTTCCCCGAGCGCGCGGGTGGCTTTCAGTGGCGGGGCACTGGCGGGCGCGGCGGCGGGCGGGGGTTCAGCGCGCGGGCCCAGCACGGCGCGCACGCGCCCGTTGGGGTTGCCCGGCGTGGGCGTGCCGCCTTGCACGCTGAACTGTTCGCCGGCACTGTCCCAACTGATCTGGTTGCCCAGGATTTCATCGACCACGCTGCCCGCGCGCAGCCGGCGCACGCTGGCGTTGCCCACGAAGCGCAGGGTCTGGCTGCGGGCGTCGTATTCGATGCGCTCGGCCTGGCCTTCCAGCGACTCATCGACACCGTCGCGCTTTTGCTTGAAGCTGGCCGGCTTGCCCGCTGCGCCGGTGGCCACCGCGGCGCGAAAACCATCGGCCTGTTCGCGCACTTCAATGCGTTCGGCGCGGATTTGCAGCGTGCCCTGGGCGATGACCACGTTGCCGTTGAACACCACCACCGGGCGCGCCAGGTCGACGATGCCGGGCTTGTCAGCCTCTACCGTCATGGGCTTGCTGCGGTCGGCCTTCTCGGCCGCCACGCTGCCGGCGATCAGCAGCGCCAGCGTGGCGGCCAGATACCGCCGGCCGCGGCCAGACCAAGTTGCGCCGCGCGGCATTTCAATTCTCCACGGCGCCAGCCGCCACGGTTCAAGCGAACGCCGCGGAACCGGCTCTGCCGGGCCGCTGGCAACGCCGGTGGCGAGGACGCCACCGGCGCTCGTAGGCGAGGAACAGTCCGCAGGGACTGTTCCTTGTCCAACTCGCTCCCCTTGAGGGGGCTGAGCGCGGACGAGAAACAGTCCCTGCGGACT
>JANMYI010000032.1:0-5927 GCA_031381955.1 Burkholderiales bacterium | reverse complement strand
GGCCTGGCCCTGCGCACGGTGGTGTGCCTGTCGGCGCTGAAGCGCTTTGAAGGCCTGTTCAACCTGGCCGTGCTCACCACCACGGTCGACCATGCGACCCAGGGCGTGCAAGGCCGGCTCGACGCCTTCGGCATCGACTTCAACAACGCCATGCGGCTGACCGAACATTACCTGCAAGGCTTTGCGCTGAACCAGAAGGTGGCGCCATGACCAAACTGCGTGTTGCGCTCATCGAGCTGCTGGATACCGAAGGCCGCGTCACAGGCGCCTTCGACGTGACCGAATGGCCCGTTCGCCTGGGCCGCGCGCTCGACAACGAGTTCGTGCTGCACGACCCGCAAGTGGCCGCTCACCATGCCACGCTGGACGTCGACGCTGCGGGCGTGCTGACACTGCACGTGGGCAACAGCCGCAACGGCGCACGCATCGAGCAGGGCCGTGCCATGGTGCCGCTGTCGGTCGGTGAGCAAGCCAGGCTTGAGCCGCTGGCGCGCTGGCAACTGGGTGGCAGCTTGCTGCGTGTGCGCCGGCTGCAAGACCCCTTGCCGGCCGAAGCCGCGCAAGCCGGCTTGGCGCTGCAGGCGCCGGGCTGGTTGCTGCCGGCCTTGGCCGTGGCCGCGCTGGCCTGGATGGGCATCACCTTGTGGCTGGGCAACAACCCCGATTCAGGCTGGGAAGACTACGTGCCCGCGCTGCTCAGCGCCGCCGGTGGGCTGGCGGTGTGGGGTTTGCTGTGGGGCCTGGCGTCAAAGCTGTTCACGCACCGCTTCGT
This sequence comes from Burkholderiales bacterium, assembly GCA_031381955.1. Taxonomy (GTDB): domain Bacteria; phylum Pseudomonadota; class Gammaproteobacteria; order Burkholderiales; family Burkholderiaceae_C; genus Rubrivivax. The sequence continues at coordinate 5,155 of JANMYI010000032.1, read as the reverse complement.
CTTCACGCCGCACCTGCGCCTGGCGCTCGGGTTCACCTTGGCCATGTTGGCCAGCGAGCTGGTGCTGTCGATGCTGGCCTTCGCGTTCGACTGGCCCTGGGCCAGCCGCCTGCGCCCGCTGGTGTTGCTGGCCCTGGGTGCGGCGTTGCTGGCGCGGCATTTGCGCCTGGTGCTGCCGCTGGCCTGGCGCCACGTTCAGGCCGCGGTGCTGGTGCTGGCCGTGCTGAGTGCCGGTGTGCAGATGGCCATGCAATGGCAGCGCAACGAACGGCTGGTGGATGAGCTGTACGCCACCACGTTGCTGCCGCCGGCCTGGCGCCTGGTGGGCGCACAGGCACCGCAAGCCTTGGTGCAGGAACTGCGGGGGCTGGAAAAGCCGCTGGTTGAAAGCGCACGCAAGGCGGCCGAAAAAGACTTCGAGCCTTGACGGTTTTGCCGGGCGCGTTCACCCCGCGTGACGGGCCCGCTCAGCCGGCCCGAAGGCCGGCAGCCGCACATTGACCGACGCTCGCCAGCGCACCCGGCCACCCAGCGCCGCGAGTGCTGCTGCGGTGTCGTCGCTCAGCAGCGCTTGCCAGGCCTCTTGCGCGATCGCCAGCGCGATCGAACCTCCAGGGCAGGCGTGCGGGCCGGCGCCCAGCATCAGGGGCGGCTGCGGCGGGCGGTCAAGCAGGAGGCGGCTCGGGTCGTCGTGTCGCGCCGGGTCACGTCCGACCGCGGCAAGCACGAGCAGCAGGGAGTTGCCTGCCGGCAGCGCCTGGCCGCCGATCTCCGCGGCGGCCGCCAGCGTGCGGCGCGTGTTGTGCGTCGACGGGTCGTGGCGCATGACTTCAGCGCCGAAGGCTTGCCAGGGCAGGCTGCCGTCGAGCGCGGCGGCGCGGCATAGGGGTCAGGGTGCCTGACGGCGGCAATCGGGTCGGTCGGAGGTAAGGGCAGCATGGTGCAGGGCGCGGGGTGCAGGTCGCAGTATGGCGATTGGTTGGTAAGTCGCACTCAGCCATCGCCACGCAGCGAATGATTCATGTTGGATCGAAGCGATGGTTGGCCGTGTCGACAAGACATTGCGGTCAGTCATGACTCGACCAGCGCGCAGTTCGGAGCCTGCCTCCAACTTATGCGCGGCAGCGAACAGACCTATCAGCCGTCACTAAGCTACCTTGGTTTCGTGCGTAGAGTGCTCCGTTGACATCGTCATGCCTCGGGCGACACCACTTCAAAACTGATCGAGGAGAAGCATGCTGCTGAAAAGCTCAATCACCACGACAGGAGACATGACATGACGAGCACGCCCAGGTCCAAGCAACCCAAACCGTCAGCGGCCCACAAGCGCCTTCAGGATTTCATCGGCAACTGGCATGCCGAAGGAACGTCGTACGGCGACGCTCAGGATGCCGCCGACCCGCGTGCGGCGGGCGTGCCGTGGACGAGCGACGAAAGCTACGAATGGCTGCCCGGCAGCTTCTTCGTGCTGCACCGCTGGGATGCGCAGATGGGAAAGCACGAGTTCAAAGGGGCCGAGATCATGGGCTACGACGAAAGCGAGGGCGGGTACTTCACGCGCATGTTCGATAACGCCGGCCACCACCCCGACTATGCCGCGAGCGTTGAAGGCGGCGTCTGGCGCTTCACCGAAGCGCAAACGCGTGCCACCGTGACGGTGCAGGACGGCGGCGACAAGTTGACCTTCAACTGGGAATGGAAGAACGGCGGCAGAAAGTGGCTGCCTCTGTGTGATCGGGTCGCTGTGCGAAGGCCAGGGGGCGGCGCGCTTTCACGCGACCCGTATTCGTGAAACCGCGACTGCGCCGCGTCTCACACTGAATGAGGAGGGGAGACCATGACCACGCTTGAGAACCGGCCGAACACCGCACTCCTCGTCGTCGACATGCAAGTCGGCGTGATCGCGGGGGCTCACGGGCGCGACGCGGTCGTCAAGAACGTCGAGACGCTTGTCGCGCGGGCGAGGCGGGAGCACGTCTCGGTGATCTGGGTCCAGCACTTCGACGAGCGTCTTGGGAAGGGGAGCGACGGCTGGCGGATTGTTCCCGAATTGACTCCGGGCAATGCCGAGCCCTTGGTCGAAAAAATCTACGGCGACGCCTTCGAGGACACCGACCTCGAGGCTGCGCTGTCGGGCCTGGGAGTTGGGCGACTGGTCGTCGTCGGCGCTCAGTCCGACGCGTGCATCCGCTCGACGATCCACGGCGCCTTCGTCCGGGGGTACGACGTGACGCTGGTCAGCGACGCCCACACCACCGAAGACCAATCGCAGTGGGGGGCGCCACCGCCGGACAAGGTCATCGCGCACACCAACCTGTACTGGGCCTACCAGACGGCACCGGGCCGAAAGGCCGAGGCGGTCGAGACCAAAGATGTCGACTTGGGCAGCACGCCGTGACGCTGGCGTGACTCGCCCGAGCCGCAGAGGCGAGCCCGCAATAGCGCACGATGCGCACTCTTAACCCAGCCTCAGGAGTTCAGCATGTCTGGTCTGGCCAAGAACACGAAGGCGACGATCATCCCGGTCGTTCGCTACCGCGACGCACCGGCAGCAATCGAGTGGTTGTGCCGGACATTCGGCTTCGAGAAGCACCTGGTTGTGCCGAACGAGGATGGCACCATTGCCCACGCGCAACTGAGCTTCGGCAACGGAATGATCATGCTTGCGTCCGTTCTCAAAAACGAAACGGAGTTTGGTCGACTGATGAAGCAGCCCGATGAGATCGGCGGCGGTCAAACGCAAACCACGTATGTTGTCGTGACGGATGCCGATGCTGCTTACGCGCTAGCCAAGGCTGGCGGAGCCAAGATCGCCATGGAGATCAGGGACGAGGACTATGGCGGTCGGGGCTTCAGTTGCCACGATCTCGAAGGGCATCTCTGGAGCTTCGGCACCTACGACCCTTGGTGACGCCGGCGAACGCGTAGCATCTATTCACTGTTCACAGCGCATGAGGCCACATCCCTTGCCGGCCGCTGTACGGCGCGCTGACAGCCGCAAACGATGACAGACAATGCGCCACGCGTGCCCATTGAGCGCATTGCGTTCCAGGCCATGATCAACGGCGCGCGCGGCGGCACGATCGGCATCGTGTCCAGCGGTGCGTCCAACTACAACGGCATCGTCGCCAACACGGCGGCGATGGAGCTGCGCTTCGTTTTTCGCAGCGCCCAGCATGCCTACGCGGTGCTCGATGGCCCAGTCGGCAGCGGCGTGCTGAATGAACTGGCGCCGCACGGCTGAAGGGCCTGGCCTACTTGCAAAACGGCTGGCCCGCCTTCACCGACAACAAGCGTCCGGTGCGCACCCCCGACGACCTGAAGGGCCTGAAGATCCGCTCCACGCCCAACCCGTATCACATCCAGGCTTTCAAGCTGCTGGGCATGAACCCTTCGCCGATGCCAGTCTCCGAGCTGTACACCGCGCTCGAAAGCGGCACCTTCGACGCCCAAGAGCACCCGATCAACGTCACCTGGTCGTCGAAGTTCTACGAAGTGCAAAGGCACCTGACGGTCAGCAACCACGTCTATTCACCGCTGATCCTGGCCATGAACAAGGCCAAGTTCGACAGCCTGCCGGCCAACGTCCAAACCATCGTCGTCGACGCCGCGCGCGAGGCTGCCAAGTACCAGCGCGAGCTGAATGCGCAAAACGCCGGCAAGGTGTTGACCGAGTTGAAGAAGTCGGGCATGCAGGTGGTGGAGAACGTGGACATGGCGCCTTTCCAGAAGATCGTTTCCGACTCCATTGCCAAGGCATTTACTGAAAGAACGACCCGGCGCTGCTACAGGCTATTTCAGGCACAAAGTAATCATCCGGTTGTAGGTGGGCCGCAAGAAGGCGCTCAACCAGCTTTTCTTTCGGCTCGCCGAAACGCTGCTGGTGCTGATGCTCAGCGCCATGGTCGTGATGGTGTTCGGCAACGATTGCCGCGGGCGGCATCATCGCGCCGGTGATCCCGCCGTCAATCGGTTTCATCATGTTCGGCGTGATCGGCGGCGTGTCGATCTCCAAGCGCTTCATGGCCGGCATCCTGCCCGGCTTCTTGATGGGCCTGGCCTTGCTCATCACCTGGTGGATCGTGGCGCGCAAGGACGTCGTTCAAAGCGCCCCTCGCGTTGCCATGCGCGAACGTGTGCGCGTCACGGCTGACGCTTTCTGGAGCTACCTGCTGGCCTTCACCATCATCGGCGGCATGAAGGCGGGCATCTTCACGTCCACCGACTTCGCGCCCACCGTGTTGATCCTCACCCCGGTGCTGATGCCGCTGGTGCGCCAGGCGGGCATCGACCCGGTTTACTTTGGCGTGCTGTTCATCATCAACAACGCTATCGGCCTGCTCACGCCGCCGGTGGGCACGGTGCTCAACGTGGTGTGCGGCGTGGGGCGCATCCCGATGCACGATGTGATCAGGGGCGTGTGGCCGTTCCTGGTATCGCAGCTCGTCGTGCTCGCGCTGCTGATCGCCTTCCCGGCCATCGTGATGGTGCCGCTGCGCTGGCTGCTGCCTTGAGGCGGGACCACCATCAAAGTTGCCGAATCTTCGCCAGAGCGTCTGCCAGGCGTTCCGCCCCAGCGACGGACTTGTTCTCGAACACCATCATGTAGCGGAAAACCGGGCCAGGTAGACGGCCGGCCTTGGCCTCCCACTGCTTGCCCAGCTTCAGCTTCAGCTCGGAATCGGTGTTGTCGCGGTCGTCGCCCTTGGTCTCCAGCGCGATCATCTTGCCCGCCTTGGTCTTCACGATGAAGTCGGGGTAGTGGTTCAAGAAGCCGTTGATCCTGAAGCCCTTGCCGCGCGACCCGTTGCGGTGCCACCACTGCACGCTGTCCAGGTTGGCCACGTCGTTGATCAGCCGCCGCTCGAAGTCGCCCATGGCGGCCTCGGTCACATACAAGCTCTTCGGCACCGCCGATGCGTTGGCGCTGGGCGTGATCGACTCCGGTAGCGCATAGCTCGGCTGCATGGCGATGCGGTCCACGTCCAGCATGTCGGTGAACGCCTTCTGCGCATGGGTGTTGGCCAGCGTCGTGATCTTCTGTTTGATCTTGCGGACATAGGCCACGTCGCGTTCGATGCAGTCGCGGATTTGCTCGGCGTTCATGTCGCTCACCACACGGCGGATGTACTCCTTCACCTCGGGGTCGGTGATC